>NZ_JCABYM010000028.1:0-113146 GCF_059499385.1 Limnoglobus sp.
GCAGCTTTTCCTTGTCGAAGATCATCTGCTCGCGGCTCAGGCCGGTCAGGTCGTAGAGCGTCGTCAGCTCGATGGCGTCCACCGGGCAGGCTTCCTCGCACATGCCGCAGTAGATGCACCGGAGTTCGTCGATCACGAACGTCTCCGGGTACTTCTCGCGGTCCGTCCACCCGGCCGGGGCGGGGGCGGCGACGATGTCGATGCAGTGGGCCGGGCAGGCGGTCGCGCACATGTAGCACGCGACGCATTTCGTGCGGCCCTCGTGGTCGCGGTTGAGCCGGTGGACGCCGCGGTAGTTGCCGGGCAGCGTCGGCTCCTGTTCCGGGTACTGTTCCGTGACCTTCTTCTTGAACATGTGGCCGACGGTCGTGCGGAGGCCGTCCGCGATGGCGGGCAGGTAGAGTTGCCCGAGCAGGCCGAGCTTCGGCTCCTGCACCCAGGCCACGTCTTTCTCGGTGATCGGCATCCCAACACCTCGTTAGTCCACCCCGTTCGACCATGCATCGACGTAGGCTTTGAGTGTTTCCTTCAACCACTCACCGTAGCTGCCGGCTAATTCGTTGAACGGCGTTTCCCGAAATGGCATGTGGTACACCACGGGATGCTCACCGTCCGGTCTGGTGCGGCTGAAATCTAAACACACGTATCCGTCTTGATCCGGTTCCACGACCAAATACTGGTCTGGCAACTTACAGTGTTCACGCCCTAACTTTGTAACGGTCCAAGCACATTCTCGCCCACCATCGACAATCCCCTGCATGATCCCAGCGTATGTGCCTTCGATGATGCTGAAAGCTCCGAAGGTCTTGAGGAACGTCCTGTAAGTTGGCGGCATCGCTCGGCCGAAGACCGCCTCTAATTCCCGGACTGAATCCTCCGATGCAGGTCCGTAGACGTAGGTTTCCTGCTCCAATTCCTTCATGCGATCTAGCAGCGGTACGATTTCATCCATCACACCACGCCCGCCGGCAAGCCTGGCGGAAGTTTTGCGACCTTCCGCTTCGGGGCGGTCACGTTCCCGCCGGTGATGACGCCCCACATCCCCGCGCCGAGGAACAGCACCGCGGACGCGACCGTCATCGACCACTTCGGCAACTCGAACTGCAAGATCAACAGCACGCACACGAGGTTCAACAGCGCGAGCGGGATCATCACCTTCCACGCCAGCGACATCAGTTGGTCGAACCGGAACCGCGGGATCGTCCACCGCACGAGCAGGAACAGCGCGATGAACGCGAACATCTTCGCCGCGAGGACGACGAGCTTCAGCAGCACGCCGGCGGTCGTGAGGTCGTCCGCGGCCGTCAGGCCGGGGAAGTGCCAGCCGCCGAAGAACAGGACGCTCATCAGGAAGCTCGTCGTAATCATGTGGGCGTACTCGGCGAGGAGCAGCATCCCGAGCTTCAGCGACGAGTACTCCGTGTGGTAGCCGCCGACGAGTTCCTGTTCCGATTCCGGCAGGTCGAACGGCAGGCGGTTGCACTCGGCGAACACGCTGGTCATGAACAGCAGGAACGCGAGCGGCATGTACGCCACGTACCAGACGCCGCCTGCGATCTGCTGGGCGATGATCGTTTCGGGGTTCAGCGACCCGGCTAGCAGCACGACGCCGAGGATGCTCATGCCGAGCGGGATCTCGTAGCTGATGATCTGGGCCGACGACCGCAGCGAGCCGAGGAGGGCGTACTTGTTGTTCGCGCTCCACCCGGCCAGGATGACGCCGTACACGGCCAGCGACCCGACCGCGAACGTGTACAGGATGCCGATGTCGAGGCCCGGCGCGATCACGAACGAGAACGACTCGGCGTAGGGCTGCTGCGCGGCCTCGTACCGCTGCAGGGCGTTGCCGTCCGCCGTGGCGACGGCCGCGGGCGGGGCGACGGTCCCGCCGACCGGGACGACGGCGATGGCGAGCATGGCGGTGCCGAACGCGACCATCGGGGCGAGCAGGAAGAACACCTTGTCCACGTGGGCCGGGATGACGTCCTCCTTGAGGAACATCTTCCCGCCGTCCACGATGGGCTGCAGCAGCCCCCAAGGGCCGACGCGGTTCGGGCCGAGCCGGTCCTGCACCCACGCGGCGACCTTCCGCTCCGCGAGGATCAGGTACGCGACGGTCCCCAGCACGACCGCGACCACGCCGCCGATGATGAGTCCCGTGTACAGCCAGTTGAACGTCGGCATATCGTTGAAAACCTTTTTTCACCGCAGAGGTCGCGGAGAACGCAGAGAAGAATACAGAGAAAATCCAGACAGAGTTATTTTGTCTTCAAACCAATCTTCTCTCTGTTTTCCTCTCTGCGTTCTCCGCGACCTCTGCGGTGAAAATCTTTAAACCGTGGCCAGTTCCAATCGCTTCCCGACGGTCGGCAGCTTCACGTCCGCGAGAGAGGCGAACGCGGGCATCGCCTTCGCCACGTCCTTGCGGACGGTCGCGGCCGTCGCCAGCCCCTTGCGGCTGCCGATGTCGAAGGCCAGTTGCAACTCCGCCCGCGTCTCGACCGGCGGCTTCGCGGCCCGCGGGAACGACTGGGCCAGCCCCGCGTGGTTGACGAACGTGCCGTCCTTCTCGAAGGCGGCGGTCGCGGGCAGGAAGTACGTCGCCGCATCCGACAGTTTCGTCGGGAAGAAGTCCTGCACCACCAGCAGCGACGGCGGGGCGTGTGGCGTTTGCACGGCCGCGTTCACGAACTCCGGGTTCGGGTAGCCGCCGGCGAACCAGACCGCGGACAGCGAGCCGAATTCCGGCAGCACGTCCGCGAACGGGATGACCTCGCCTTGCAGCTTCGTCAGCACCGCCTCGACGCCCTTGCGGTTCGGGCACTTCTCGGCCCGGATCGTGAACTTCGTCGGCTCGACCGGGTTGCCCTTCACGTCCTTCGGGTAGCGGTCGTCCTCGCCGACGACCGGGACCGGGCCGAGGACGAGGCGGACGAGTTCGGACATCTTCTTGAAGGCGTTGCCGAGGGCGTACGCTTCCTCGACCGTCAGGAACGGTGAGAGGACGACGACGACCCGCTTCGGACTCATCAGCACCGCCTCGTCGAGGGCGTACTTGAGCTTCGGCAGCAGTTGCGTCCAGTTCGCGGGCTGCCACGTTCCGCCGGCCTTCGCCAGCGGCCGGGTGACGCGGTCCGGCGAGCGGACGTAGTGGTAGCCCCACCGGCCCTCGTCGCACATCCAGTAGCCTTGCGCGTCGAGGTTCGTGCGGGCACGGAGGCGGTAGACGATGTCCTTGTTCGTGTCGGTGTGGACGCTGCACCCGGTGCTGCAACCGGGGCAGACGTTGTCCGTCGTCTTCAGGTACCAGACCCGCTGTGTGTACAGGAAGTCCTTCGACCCGAGCGCCCCGACCGGGCAAAGGTCCACGACGTTGCCGGACAGCTTGTTTTCGAGCGGCCGGCCGGGGAAGACGTCGATCTCCTCGTGGTGGCCGCGGCCGACGACTTGCAGTTCGCCCGTGCCGGACACCTCGCGGGTGAACCGCACGCACCGGGTGCAGAGGATGCACCGGTCCGTGAACAGCGTGATCTTGCTGCTCAGGTGCGGCTTGTTCGGCGGCGTGTTCTTCTCGTCCACCAGCCGCGACTCGCTCCGCCCGAACTGGTACGAGTAGTCCTGCAGCTTGCACTCCCCGGCCTTGTCGCACACCGGGCAGTCGAGCGGGTGGTTGAGGAGCAGCCCCTCGAGCGTGTCGGCCTGCGACTTCTTCGCCCGGTCGCCCGGCTGGTACGCCGGGTCGTAGCCGAGCTTCGCGAGCTTCGGGTCGCGCTTCTCGTAGTCGCCGGTAACGATGACCGTCCCGTCCTTCACCGGCGTCTGGCAGCCGGGGAAGACCTTCGGGATCATCGTGACCTTGCCGTCCTTGAGGTCGCCCATCTCGACGAGGCACATGCGGCAGGACGCGACGACCGACAGGCCGGGGTGGTAGCAGTAGTGCGGGACGTGGACGCCCGCCAGCTCGGCCGCCTGGACGCAGTTCAGCTTCTGGGTGCCGATCTCGACCGGCTCGTCGTTCACGTAAACCGTTGGCATGGGTCTTCCAAAGTAGTAGGCACACTCCGTGTGCCGTCTCCTTCATGCTCCCAGAGAGTTCGTCCGAGTCGCTGCGGCCCCGAGCAGACGGCACACGGAGTGTGCCTACTACTATTTGTTCGCGAGGTACTGCTTAACTTGGTCGGCCGACGCGCGGCTGGCGGTCCCGGCGACTAACACGATCCCGCCGGCCTTATCCGCGTCGATCTCGTAGGCCCACAGCCCGCCCTTGTTCTTCGTGTCCGTCAGGATGATGACGCCCTCGTCGATCTGCTTCAAGATGTTCGGGGCGTCCCGCTTCAGGCTGTTCTTGATGTCGCTGGCCGACGGCATCCGGTTGTTTTCCAGCTCCATCGCGAAGATCAGCGTGCCGAGTTGGCTCATGTCGTTGAGCGCCACCGTCCGCCGCCCTGCTTGCCGAACACCGCCGAGCGTGCTGCTGCCGGGAACCGGGGCCGTGTTTCGATCGTCCACCTGCACCGGCTGCGGGGCGGGGGCCTGCTCGTTCGGCTTCGGGGCCGGCGCGGCCGAATTCTTCTTCTTGCACCCGCCCGCGGCGAGCGTCGCGCCGATCAGCATGAGCGTGAAGAACCGCATGGCCGCCCCTCCCGTGGTTAATGCGCCCCCGCCATCTGGAGCTTCGCGTACTTGCTCCTCGTGCCGTCCTTGATCGCCGCCTCGAACTCCGCGCGGAACTTGCGGATGGCCGTCTTCACGGGCCAGCCCGCGCCGTCGCTGAGGCCACAGATCGTCGTGCCGGGGATGATGCCGATGCGGTCGGCCACGTCCACCAGCACGTCCAGGTCTTCCCGCCGCCCCAACCCGCGGCGGAGGCGGTCGGTTATCTTCAGCATCCAGCCCGTCCCCTCGCGGCACGGGGTGCATTGCCCGCAGCTCTCGTGGCTGAAGAACTGGCAGACGTTGTGCAGCACGTCCACCATGCTCGTCTGGTCGTCCACCACGGCAATGGCCGCCGTGCCGAGGCCGAGGCAGCCGACCTTGCCGGGGCCGTTGAAGTCGAGCGGGATGTCGTACTCGGTCTTACCGTCCTCGCCCTTGAGCGGGGCGTCGCAGTCGATGAACCCCATGCTCAGGCCGCCGGGGTTGACGGACTTCGCCTTCCGCCCCTTCCACACGCCGCCGCCGTGTTTCTCGACCAGTTCCCGGCAGGTCACGCCCATCGGCAGCTCGACGCACTTCGGCTCGTTGACGTGCCCGGCGATGGTGTACAGCTTCGGCCCGTAGCTGCCGGCGTCCCGCGGGTTCTTCGGGTCGGGCGGCACGCCGAGCGACTTGAACCAGTCGTTCCCCTTCTTCATGATGTGCGTGACGCAGGCCATCGTCTCGACGTTGTTCACGATCGTCGGCTTGCGGAACGCCCCTTCGATCGCCGGGAACGGCGGCTTGATCCGCGGCCACGCCCGCTTGCCTTCGAGCGACTCGATGAGGCCCGTCTCCTCGCCGCAGATGTACGCCCCGGCCCCGCGGTGCAAGTAAATGTCGAGGTCGAACCCGGACCCGTTGATGTTCTTGCCGAGCAGCTTCGCGTCGTACAGCTCGTCGATAGCGGCTTGCAACGAGCGGTAGGCCGTGCCGTACTCGTACCGGATGTAGAAGTAGGCGACTGCCGATTTGATCGCGTAGCACGAGAGCATGATGCCCTCGAGTACCTGATGGGGGTCCTTCTCCATCAGGATGCGGTTGTTGTAAGTACAGGGTTCCGACTCGTCGGCGTTGATGCACAGGTAAATCGGGCCGGGGTGGTCCTTCGGCAGGAACGTCCACTTGAGGCCGGTGGGGAACCCCGCCCCGCCGCGGCCGCGGAGGCCGGAGTCCTTGACCTGCGTGACCACGTCGAGCGGCTTCTTGTCCTTGAGGACGCGCTCGAACGTGGCGTACCCGCCGTCGGCGAGGTAGCCCTCGAGCTTGCCGCTGTTCGGCTTCTCCACGCGGGCCAGGAGTGTGGGTTCAAAGGTTGCCATGCGATTCAGTTCTTGAGTTCCGCGATCAGCCTGTCCGCCGCCTCGGGCGTCACGTTCATGACGTGCTCGTCGTCCTTGAGGCACGCCGGCGCGCCGTCGCACGCCCCGATGCACTCCGCGAACTCCAACGTAATCTTGCCGTCACTCGTGGTGTGGCCGCACGCCACGCCGAGCTTGTGCTCGCAGTGTTCGATCAACTCGTAGGCCCCGCGGAGCATGCACGCAAGCCCGCGGCAGACCCACAGTCGCGTCTTGCCGAGCTTGTCGTCGCCGGTCTTGAAGAATTCGTAGAAGGTCATCGTGTCGTGGACTTCCGCCGGGTGGAGGTCCAGCAACTCCGCGATCTCGACGATCGCCTCGTTCGACACCGTCCGGTACTCGTCGTGGACGAGGTGCAACGCCGGGAGCGTGACCGCCTGCTTCCGCGGGTAGCGGGGGATGTACGCTTTGATGCGGTTCTTGATGTCTTCGCTCAGCACGCCCATCGTTGCCTCACTCGCTCCCCGCGGCCTGCTGCACGGCCGGCATGAGGTCGTTGAACTCCTCGATCCGCAACATGCGGATGTCTCGGACGCTCACCGAGAACCACGGGAACGCGCGGCCCAGTTCCATCGCCGCCATCACGCCCGTCACCGCGTTGACGGCCTCGCCGCCGAAGTACGTGCTGCCCTGCTGCCAGCGGAATCCGTAGCGTTCGAGCACTCGGCGGATTTCAAGGTGGGCCCCGTTGTACGGGTCGCCGTAGTGCTGCCGGAGCGACTCGATGTCCATGTCGAACGCGATGGCATACATGCGGCCTCCCGTCTCGTCAGGAAGACCTTGGCGGAGTGGTGCGGACGCAGGTTGTTCGAGGATTCCGGTTGCCATCGTCGTACCTCGCTATCGATCCAGCTCCGCCGCGATGATGTTCAAGCTCCCCAGCACGGCCGGCACGTCGCTGATCTGGTGGCCTTCCATCAGGTGCGGGAAGGTCGCGAAGTGGATGAACGACGGCGGCCGCGTCCGCGCCCGCCACGCCGTCCCGCCGCCGTTCGTCACGAGGTAGAAGCCGAGTTCGCCGTTGGCCGTCTCGTTCGCGCCGTACACCTCGTTCACCGGCGTCTCGAACCGACGGTTCCACATGAACAGCTCGAAGTGCTGGATCAGCCCCTCGATGCTGCGGTACGTGGACGCCTTGTCCGGGATGCCGAGCTTGTCGTCCGCCGCGATGTTCACCGGGCCGCTCGGCAAGTTCTCGACCGCCGCCTGGATGATGTTGTAGGACTGCAACATCTCTTCCATGCGAACGAGATAGCGCGCCAGGCAGTCGCCGCCCTTCGAGCAGGCGATCTTGAACGCGCCGTTCAGTTCGCCGTAGGCCAGGTACGGCTCGTCCTTCCGCAGGTCCCGCACGACGCCGGACGCCCGCGCGACCGGGCCGGTGACGCTCATGTTGATCGCCTCGTCCTTCGTCAGCACGCCGATGCCGCGGGTCCGGTCGAGGAAAATCTTGTTGCGGTTCAGCAGCCGGCACACGTCCGCGTGGACGCCGGGGAAGCTCTTGAGGAAGACGCGGATGAGCTGCACCCAGTCGTCCGTCACGTCGGCCATCAGCCCGCCGACGCGGGTGTAGCTCGGGTGGAACCGCTGGCCGCTGGCCTGCTCGATGATGTTGTAAATCTTCTCCCGCTCGTTGAACGCGTACAGGAACGCGGTCAGCCCGCCGAGGTCGAGGGCCGCCGCCCCGACGCACAGCAGGTGGTCCGAAATGCGGGCCAACTCCGCGAGGATGGTGCGGACGTACTTGCACCGCGGCGTGATCTCGATGCCGAGCAGCTTCTCGACCGTGTGGTGCCACGCGACCTCGTTGGCGACCGGCGAGATGTAGTTCATCCGGTCAACGATGGTCACGTACTGGTTGAAGTCGAGGTCCTCGCCGAGCTTCTCGAACCCGCTGTGCAGGAACCCGATGTCCGGCACGGCCTTCACGATCGTCTCGCCGTCGAGCGTGAGGATGAGCCGCAGCGTCGTGTGCGTGGCCGGGTGCTGCGGGCCGAAGTTCAGGGTGTAAAGGAACTCCTGGTCCGCGCCAGCTTCCGTCGCGAGATCGAGCGATTCAAGTGGCATGGTTCAATCTCACCCCTCGGCCCGCGTGACCTTCTCGAAGTTGTGCCGCTCGCCGTAGCCCCGCAGCGGGTAGTCCTTCCGCAGCGGGTAGCTCGTGAACTCGCTCGGCAGCAGGATGCGCCGCAGGTCCGGGTGGCCGGGGAACGAGATGCCGAACATGTCGAACACCTCCCGCTCCATCCAGTCGGCCCCGCGCCACAGGTTCGTCACCGTCGGCAGCTCCGGGTCCGGGTCGTTCACGTGCGTCTTCACGAACAGCCGCTCGCCGGTGCTGACGTTCGTGAGGGCGTACACCACGCCGAACCGGTCGGTCGCATCCGGGTAGCCGAGGTAGTCGATCCCCGCGAGGTCGCAGAGCATGTCGAACCCGAACTGCTCCTTGAGCGTCCGCAACACGTCGTAAACCTTCTCCGGCCCGACGACGACGCGGAGGTTGTCGCGGAACTCTTCGCCGCGGACGGCGTCGCCGAACTTCTGCTGCAACGGTACGAGGTAGTTCGCGGGCATAACGAAACCCTTATTCACCGCAGAGAACGCTGAGTACGCAGAGAAAAAACAAAGAAAAAATTCAAAACAAATCTCGGTTATTTCTCTCTGAATTCCCCTCCGCGGTCTTTGCGTCCTCTGCGGTGAAACTTCTTATTGTCCCACCAGTGGCAGATGTCGCACCCGCGTCCCGGTGCGGTAGTCGCCGGGTGTCGTCACCAGTTGCTCCGGCGGCAGGTCGTTCACCAGCGGGGCCGGTCCCTCGTAGGCCGTGCGGCGGAAGAACTCACGGGCGTTGACCGTGCCGGTCGCCTGAATCTTCTCTTGCAGGTCGAGCACGGCCCGGATCAGTTGCTCCGGCCGCGGCGGGCAGCCCGGCACGTACACGTCCACCGGGATGAACCGGTCGATCCCCTGCACGACCGCGTAGGTGTCGAACACGCCGCCGCTGCTGGCACACGCCCCCATGCTGATGCACCACTTCGGCTCCGGCATTTGCAGCCAGATGCGTTGCATCACCGGGACCATCTTCATCACCACCCGGCCGGCGACGATCATCACGTCGCACTGCCGGGGGCTGAACCGCATCGCCTCGCTGCCGAACCGGGCGATGTCGTATCGCGAACTGGCCGTCGCCATCAGCTCGATCCCGCAGCACGCGGTCGCGAACGGCATCGGCCAGAGGCTGTGCTTGCGGACCCACGACGCCAATGCGTCCAGGTTGCTGACGAAGACGTTCTCGTCGAGCTTCATCGCCACTGGAACACCCCCTTCTTCCAGGCGTACACGTAGGCGATGGCCAACGTCGCGAGGAACACGAGGATTTCGACGAACACGATCAGGCCGAACACCGACTTCCAGTACGGGTCGCCGCCGCCGGAGAACGCGATCACCGCCCACGGGTACAGGAACAGGAGTTCCACGTCGAACACGAGGAACAGGATCGCGATCAGGTAGAACTTAATATCGAACTGCATCCGGGCGGACCCGATCGGGTCCATGCCGGACTCGTAGGGCATCTGCTTCACCGCCGTCGGGCGTTGCGGCTTGAGGAACGGCAGCAAGTAGCCAACGTGTGTGGCCGCGAGCATCGTCATCGCGAGGCCGACGATCACGCCGACGTAGATGAGCAGCGGGTAGTACGCGGACAGGTCGAACGCCGGTTCGAGGCCGGCGGGCGTGAGCACGGGAGAGGCTACGGCCATTGGTTCGTCACTCCCTTCGACGAGGGGCGCGACTTTGTGAAAAAATTCACAAGCATCGTTCGACACCGCTATGGTAGGTGCGAACCGGGGACTGTCAAGGAAGTTCAGAAATGACCCAGCGGCCGCACGGGGGTTTCCCGTCGGCGCGAACGGTCATAGCAATTCCGCACCCGCTTCTCGGAGGTTGCCATGCGGCTCGCCGTCCTCACCCTGCTCGTGATCGTGTCCCCGGTTGCGGCCGAGCCGCCGAAGCTGTTCGCCCGCGAGAACCTCGTCGCGTGGTGCGTCGTCCCGTTCGACGGCAAGAAGCGCGGGCCGGACGAGCGGGCCGCGATGATGGCGAAGCTTGGCTTCCGCCACTACGCCTACGACTGGCGGGACCAGCACCTGCCGACGTTCGAGCAGGAACTCGCCGCGATCAAGCGGGAGGGCATCACGCTCGACGCGGTGTGGTTCCCGGCGTCGCTCGACAAGAACGCGAAGTTCTTCCTGTACGCCCTGGCGAAGCACAAGATTCGGGCACAACTCTGGGTGACGATGAACGGCGGCTCCGTCACGACAACACCGGAGGAACAGTCGAAGCGCGTCAAGCTGCACGCCGACGCGATCCGACCCATCGCGGAAGCGGCGGACAAGATCGGCTGCACCGTCGGTCTCTACAACCATGGTGGCTGGTTCGGCGAGCCGGAGAATCAAATCGCGATCATCGACGAGCTGAAGCTGAAGAACGTCGGCGTCGTCTACAACCTGCACCACGGCCACGACCACCTCGACCGCTTTCCCACGCTGTTAAAGGCGATGAAGCCGCACCTGTACGCGCTGAACCTGAACGGCATGGTGAAGGGCGGGGACCAAGTGGGGAAGAAGATTCTGCCGCTCGGCCAGGGGGACGAGGACTTGAAGCTACTGAAAGCAATCGCCGAGAGCGGGTACAACGGCCGCGTCGGGATCATCGGCCACACGGACGACGACGTTGAACAGCGATTGCTCGACAACCTCGACGGCCTCGACTGGCTCGTGCCGCAGCTCGCTGGCAAACCGCCGGGGGCGAAGCCGTCGCCGAGGACGTGGAAAAAGTAATCGTGTTGCCCAGACCCGCGGCGGCCATAGTAGTAGGCACACTCCGTGTGCCGTCTGCTGAGTGCCGCGGAAACCTTCATGAACTCGCGGCTACGACGAACAGACGGCACACGGAGTGTGCCTACTACTATGACTTCCGATGGTTGAAGCCCTTTCACAGTTCGTTCCTGACTCGCTCGCGTTGATACTCGCAGCCTTGGTCGCGGCCGGGCTGGTGTTCGCGTTCGTCGGCCTCGCCGCGTTCCTGTTCATCTGGGGCGAACGTAAAGTCTCCGGCCGCATCCAGGACCGGCTCGGCCCCACCCGCGTCGGCAAGTTCGGCCTGCTGCAATCCCTCGCCGACGGCATCAAGCTCGTCACGAAGGAAGACTTCGTCCCCGCCGGGTCGGACAAGCTGCTGTTCCGGATCGCCCCGTTCGTCGCGTTTTGCGCGTCGTTCGCCGGGTTCATCGCCCTACCGTTCGCGGAGGGCGTCGTCACCCAGTCGCTGAACGTCGGCGCGTTCTTCCTACTCGCCGTGCTGAGCAGCGAGGTCTTCGGCGTGATGCTCGCCGGGTACTCGTCGGCGAACAAGTGGTCGCTGTTCGGCGGCGTCCGTGAGGCGGCGCAGGTCGTCAGCTACGAAATCCCGCGGTCCATCTGCGTGCTGGTCCCGATCTGCATCGGCGGGACGTTAAACCTGAACGCGATCGCGCGGCAGCAGGAAGGTTTCTTCTGGAACTGGTACGTCTTCCACGACCCGTTCACATTCGTAGCCTTCTTCCTCTTCTTCATCGTCGCGACGGCGAGCTGCAAGCGCGCCCCGTTCGACCTGGCGGAAGCCGAGAGCGAACTCGTCGCCGGGTTCCTGACCGAGTACAGCGGGATGCGGTGGTCGTACTTCTTCCTCGCCGAGTACGCGAGCATGTTCGCCGTCAGCGGGCTGGCGACGCTCCTGTTCCTCGGCGGCTGGCACCCCGGCGTCCTGCCGTTCGAGCCGGCCAACCAGTTCGGCAGCGTCGTCGGCAACCTGCTCGACCTCGGCGTGTTCATCCTGAAGGGGTCCGTCCTGGTCGTGGTGATGATGTGGGTGCGGTGGAGCCTGCCGCGGCTGCGGATTGACCAGGTCATGCTGACGTGCCTGAAGTATTTCCTGCCGATCAGTTGCGGCCTGCTCGTCGGCGTCTGCGTCTGGCAACTGTTCGTGCCGAAATCGGTCGCGGAAGGAACGAAGTTGGTTCTTGCCGTCGGCTCCGTCGTTGGCACGCTCGGCGTTCTGATCGCCGCGGCCCGGATAAAGCCGACCCCACAGGCGTCGGGGGCGTTCGCGAAGTCATGACCCTCGACGCGATTCTCTTCACGATCCTCGCGGCCGTGATCGCGACCTCCGCGGTCGGCGTCGTCGCGTCCGCGTCGATCGTCCGGTCGGCCGTGTTCCTGCTGTTCACACTCATCGGCGTGGCGTTCCTGTACTTCCTCCTCGGGGCCGAGTTCCTCGGCGCGACGCAGTTGATCGTCTACGTCGGCGGCACGCTCGTGCTGCTCGTCTTCGGCGGGATGCTCACGTCCGGCGGGCCGTTCCACGTTCTGAAAACGAAGGTCGCCGAGTGGGTTCTCGGCCTCGGCGTGGCCGGACTGATTTTCGCCGTTCTCGTGAAGGTGTCGCTCGAACTCGGCGAAGGCCGGACGACTACCCACGACATTCCCGGCCCCGGTCCGCTCGGGCTGTCGTTCCTGACGACGCACCTGCTGCCGTTCGAGATCGTGTCCGTCCACCTGCTCGTCGTGCTGATCGGCGCGGCCTATCTCGCCCGAGCGAAGAAGAAAGCGAGTCCGCCCTGATGGACCTCGGCCTCTCCCACTTCCTCGCCCTGTCCGCGTTCCTATTCGCCTGCGGCGTCCTGTGCATCGCCACGAAGCGAAACGCCATCGGCGTCCTCATGGGTGTCGAACTGGTGCTGAACGCCGCGAACATCAACTTCGTGGCGTTCGCCCGGTACACGCCGGCGTTCCGCGCGGACGGCCAAATCTTTGCCGTGATGGTGATCGTCCTGGCGGCCGCGGAGGCGGCCGTGGCGCTGGCCATCATTCTGAACTTCTACAACAACCGCGGCAGCGTGGACGTGGACGACGCGACCGAGCTGAAGGGGTGACATGCCCGACTTCCTGCGAGACGTGCCCGGCCGCCTCTTCCTGGCCGCGACGCTGCTGCCGCTGCTGGCGTTCGCGGTGTTGCTATGCGTCGGTATGGTCGGCCGTATCTACAAGCTGAAAGCCGACCGCTCGCCGCTGACCGCCGTTTTTGCCACCCTCTGTCTCACCCTCGCCGCCGCGTGTTCCGTCGTCGGCCTCTCCTGGTTCCTGCACGACGCGGAACACCTTCACGACCAACCCCACACCATGTCCGCGCGGTGGGGCGAGCGGGTCGAGTGGCTGCAAATCGGCGGCTGGAAGGCCGACCACCGACAGGCCCGCAGCATCGAAATCGGCTACCGCGTCGATCACCTGACGGCCGCGATGGTCACGATGGTCACGGTCGTCGGCACGCTCATCTTCGTCTTCTCGCTCGGCTACATGAAGGACGAGCGGAACGCCGTCGTCGAGGACCAGCACGCCCACGTCCGTCGTCGCGGGCGGTTCGGCCGATTCTACCTGTACCTGTCGCTGTTCGCGTTCGCGATGCTGAACATCCTGATCGCGGACAACCTGTTCCAGATCTTCGTCGGTTGGGAACTCGTCGGTGTGTCGTCGTTCTTCCTGATCGGCTTCTACACGGAACGGAAGTCGGCGAGCACGGCCGCGAACAAGGCGTTCATCGTCAACCGCGTCGGCGACGCCGGGTTCCTGATCGCGCTCGCCGTCGCGTGGGTCCACGTCGGCAGTTTCAACCTCGACGTGCTGTTCGCGAAGGCGTCCGCGATGCCGGCCGACGCCCTCTGGCTGCTCGGCCTCGGCATCCTCTGCGGGTGCGCCGGGAAGTCGGCACAGGTTCCGCTACACACGTGGCTGCCGGACGCGATGGAAGGCCCGACGCCGGTGTCCGCCCTCATCCACGCCGCCACGATGGTCGCCGCCGGGGTGTACCTCGTGGGCCGCTGCTTCCCGCTGTTCACGCCGGACGTGCTGCTCGTGATCGCGTACCTCGGCGCGGCGACGATGATCTTGAGCGCCCTCGTCGCCGTCGTGCAGACCGACATCAAGCGGGTGCTGGCGTACTCGACCTGCTCGCAGCTCGGGTTCATGATGCTCGCCCTCGGCCTCGGCGCGTGGACCGCCGGCCTCCTGCACCTGCTCACGCACGCCTTCTTCAAAGCCCTTTTGTTCCTCGCGGCCGGGAGTGTGATCCACGGGCTGAACCACGAGCAAGACCTGTCGAAGATGGGCGGCCTGCGGCGGAAGATGCCGGTGACGGCGTACACGATGCTCGTCGGCGTCCTCGCCATCGCCGGGATGCCACTGCTCTCCGGGTGGTACTCGAAGGAGATGATTCTGTCGCACGTCGTCGGCTCCGCGGCCGCCGACGGCGTGGCCCGGCCGTTGTTGCTGTTCCTACCGTTTCTGACGGCCGGGCTGACGAGCTACTACATGTTCCGCCTCTGGTTCCTCGCGTTCGCCGGCGAGCCGCGGGACGAGCACCTGTACGAACACGCCCACGAGTCGCCGCCGGTGATGACGCTGCCGCTCGTCGTCCTCGCAGTCTTCAGCGTCGGCGTCGCGTGGGGCTGGCCGGTATGGGACTCGGAGGCGAGTCAGCTCGGGAAGCTGCTGCACCACGGCCAACCGGAAATTGTAACCTCTCGATACGCGAAGGCTCATCACGCGGCAGAAGAGTTTCACCTGCCCACGACGGCCCTCGCGTTCGCCGTCGCCGCGTTAGCCTTCGCCACCGCGCTCGTCTCGCACCGGCAAGGCAAGCTCCTGACGCCCGGCCGCCCGCTGTGGCTGCACCGGCTGTTCGCGAAGAAGTTTTACTTCGACGACCTGTACGACGCTTTGTTCACTCGGCCGACGGTGAAGCTTGCCGAAGTCTCGGCCGTCGCGGACAAGAACCCGGACGTGAAGCCGTTCCACCTCCGCTCGCTCGACGGCGTGCTGAACGCGATCGCCGACACGTTCGTCGCCCTCGGCGAGGGCGCTCGCCGCCTGCAGACCGGGCGGCTGCGGGGCTACGTCCTCGCGTTGGGGTTGACGGTCGCGGCTGGGTTGGGGATTCTTCTCCGATATTCACGCTGAATCACGGGATGACCGGATGGACCCGAACGCTCGCGAAGTGGACATGATCTGGCTGTCGGCGCAGGTGTTCCTGCCGCTGGCCGTGGCCG
The DNA here is from genome assembly GCF_059499385.1 of Limnoglobus sp. NCBI lineage: Bacteria > Pseudomonadati > Planctomycetota > Planctomycetia > Gemmatales > Gemmataceae > Limnoglobus > Limnoglobus sp. Next base: position 15,196 of record NZ_JCABYM010000028.1, read on the forward strand.
CGCTGTTGCTCGTCGTGCCAGGGCGGTTCAAGGAGCTGATGCGGTGGCTCGCGCTGTTCGGCTGCGCCGCCACGCTCGCGCTCTCGCTCTGCCTGTGGGTCGATTACTACCACCGCGTCCTCGAGTACCGCTCCGACCGGTCCGTCGAGTCGATGTACCACCCGGCCGCAAGCCTCGAAGCGCGGGTCGAACACCAGCAGAGCCTCTCGTCGCAGGCCGTGCCGGGGCCGTACCTCAGCATCGACCTCGTCACCGTCCGCACCTGGATCAGCGCGTTCGGCGTGAACTACGCCCTCGGCGTGGACGGGCTGAACCTGCTCATGGTGATCCTCACGGCCCTCGTCACGCTGTTGGCGGTCGCGGCCAGTTGGAAGATCGACGACCGCACGAAGGGCTACCTCGTCCTCGTCCTCACGCTCGAGTCCGGCGTCATCGGCGCGTTCCTCAGCCTCGACCTGTTCCTCTTCTACGTCTTCTACGAGGTCATGCTGCTGCCGATGTACTTCCTCATCGGCCTATGGGGCGGCGGGCGGCGGAAGTACGCGGCGCTGAAGTTCGTCATCTACACGCTCGCCGGCAGCGTCGGCCTGCTCGCGGCGATGATCGCGCTCTACACGGTGGACGTGCGGGACTTCGTGGACCAGGGCGTCGTCGAGCGGCAGGCCGAGGAGATGGTCCGCCGCAACCGGTCGCTGCAGATGACCGACGCCCGCCGGTTCGTCGCCGTCCACAGCTTCGACATCGTCACACTCTCGAAGCTCGGCCGCGCCGCCATGCTCGTGCTCACCGGGCAGGAGGACCGCATCGCCGTCCGCGACCCGGCGAAGGAACTCGCCCCGCCGTCGGCGAAGGCCCCGGTCGAACTGTTCGCCCCCGGCGTGGACCGTGACGCGGCGCTCAAGCGGTTGAAGGCGTCCAACGTCTGCAACCCGACGTTCCAGTACGTCGTCTTCGCGCTCCTGTTCCTCGGCTTCGCGGTGAAGGTTCCAGTCGTCGGGCTGCACTCGTGGCTGCCGGACGCGCACGTCGAGGCCCCGACGCCGGTGAGCATGATCCTCGCCGGCGTGCTGCTGAAGCTCGGCGGGTACGGCCTCATCCGCATCGCGTTCCCGCTCTGCCCGTGGGCGGCGGCGGAACTCGCGTGGTGGGTCGGCCTCCTCGGCGCGGTCGGCATCGTTTACGGCGCGTTCGTCGCGATGGGGCAGACCGACTTCAAGAAGCTGCTCGCGTACTCGTCCGTCAGCCACATGGGGTACGTCATCCTCGGCCTCGCCGCGTGGTCGTCGGCCGAGAACTCGCAGTACTGGGAACTCGGCGTCAACGGCGCGGTCTACCAGATGCTCGCCCACGGCATCACGGCGTCGGCGTTGTTCTTCGTCGTCGGCGTCGTGTACGAGCGGGCGCACCACCGCGAGCTGAACCACCTCGGCGGGCTGACCGAACCGATGCCGATGTACGCCGGCATGAGTGTCGTCCTGTTCTTCGCGTCGATGGGGGTACCGCCGCTGTGCGGGTTCGTCGGCGAGTTCAAGGTGATGATGGCCGCGTGGGCGTTCGCCCCGCCGCTGGCCGTCGCCGCGATCCTGGCGACGGTCCTGACGGCCGCGTACCTGCTCTGGGCGTGGCAGCGGGCGTTCCTCGGCGTGAACGAGAAGGCGAAGGACTACCCGGACCTGACCGCCCGCGAGTTCGTAATCCTGCTGCCGTTCGTGCTGCTGGCGATTGCCCTCGGCCTGTTCCCGAGCGTGCTGATCCTGAGTTGGGTCGAGCCGAGCATCGCCGGGTGGGTCGAAAACCTGAGCGTGCTTAAAAAATAGGCAACCTGCCGGGTTGGCAGGCGTCGCCGCCACCGCCGCCACCGCCACGGGTGGCCCCCCGTGGCGGAATCGCCACTTGGGTTGACGCGACACTTATAATGTAAAATTGTTCACATTTCTTACGATCGGTCGAAACCCCATTCGGTGCAACACGTCCTGCTCGACATTGATGCCCGGCGCGACCTCGATCAGCTCGACGCCGTCCGCGGTCAGTTGAAACACGGCCCGCTCCGTCACGTACAGCACCCGCTGGCCCTTCCGTCGGGCGACCGGGCCGCTGAACGAAATCTGCTCCACGGCCGGCACGAACTTCCGCACCCGGCCCTCGCGGACGATCCGCAGCTTCCCGCCTTCGACTTCCACCTCCAATCCGTCGGACGTGAACGTCCCACAGAACACGACCGTCCGCGCGGTCTGGCTGATGTTCACGAACCCGCCGACGCCGGCCACGCGGCTGCCGAACCGGGAGACGTTCACGTTGCCGGTCGCGTCGATCTGGGCCGCGCCGAGGGCGGCGAAGTCGAGGCCGCCGCCGTCGTAGAAGTCGAACTGGCTCGGCTGGTCGATCACCGCCTGCGGGAACGCGGCCGCCCCGAAACTCAGCCCGCCGGCCGGGACGCCGCCGATCGGCCCGCTCTCGACCGTCAGCGTCACGCGGTCGAGCAGCTTCCGCTCCGCGGCCACCCTCGCGATCCCCTCCGGCATCCCGATGCCGAGGTTCGCGATGTCGCCGGGCCGCAGTTCGTCGCATGCGCGGATGGCAATGATGCGCCGGGCGTCGGGCGGCATCGTCGCGAACTCGTAGTCGATGTCGAGGCCCGGCTCGCCGTAGGCCGGGTTGAAGGCTTCCGCGAACGTCTGGTCGTGCTCCCCGTCAACCGCGACGACGATCCGGTCGATCAGGATTCCCGGCACGCGGACGTGCTTCGGGTCGGCGGGGCGGTCGAGCAACTTCTTCACCTGGGCGATGACCGTCCCGCCGCTGTTCCGCGCGGCCTGCGCCATCGGCAGCACCTCGCCGAGGATCGCCTCCTCGTCCATGACGAGGTTGCCGTGCGGGTCGGCGGCCGTGCCGCGGATGAGCGCGACGTGGATGGGGAACGCCTTGTAGAGCAGCCAAGGTCGGCCGCCGAGTTCGACCCGCTCGACGAGCGGCTCCGCCGCCCGGCCGTTCAACCGGCCGCCGGAAATGGCGGGGTCGATGAACGTGCCGAGGCCGACGTGCGTGACGCACCCCGGCCGCCCCGCGGCGATGTCGCGGTAGAGCTGGCAGACGACGCCCTGCGGAAAGTTGTACGCCTCGATCTTCTCGTCCACGGCGAGGCGGCCGATCTTCGGCACGAGGCCCCAGTGCCCGCCGACGACGCGGCGGAGCAGCCCCTCGTGGCCGAGGTGGTTCAGCCCGCGCGTCTTGCCGTCGCCTTGTCCGGCGGCGTACACGAGCGTGAGGTCGCGCGGCCGCCCGGTGGCAAGGAACCGGCGTTCGAGGGCGGCGGTGAGGCTTTCCGGATGGGCCGCGCCGACGAACCCTCCGGAAGCGACGGTCTGCCCGTCGGCGATGAGCGCCACGGCGTCGTCGGCGGAAGAGAGGAGGCGGTCGCGGCGGGGCATGCGACTGTTGTAGAAACGCGAAAGCCCAGGCACGGCCGTGCCTGGGCTTTCACGGGAAAAGAAAGACCTACTTCTTCGCCATCCGGCTCATCGCCGCGACGCGGGCGGCCATCTTCGACTTCGTCGCCTTCTCCGCGTCGTTCGACGCCGGCAGCGCGTCCGCCTTCGACCGCTCGGCCGCGATCAGCGCCGCCGTCACGTCGTCCTTCTTGCGGGCGAACTGCGTCAGCACGTTCACCACGTTCTTCGCCACCTGCGCGAACCCGCCGTCGATGAAGAACGTCCGCGTCTCGCCGCCGTGCTTGATCCGCAACTCGCCCGGCCCGAGCTGGCCGACGAACGGCGAGTGGTTCGCCATCACGCCGAACTCGCCGTCGAACAGCGGCAGCACCACCATGTCCGCGGCCTCGTCCAGCACCGCCCGCTCGGGGGTGACGACGACCACCTTCAGCGTTTTGCCCGTGGTATCGGCCATTTGAGACTCGGGTATGTCGGGTATCGGGTTTCGGGTATCGCAGAACCGGACACCGGGCGGGTCGCTTGTTTGCGAAACCCGAAACCCGATACCCGATAGACCCGATGTCCTACTTGCCGCCGGTCGCCTTCTTCAGCGCCTCTTCCGCCTGGGCCGCCGCTTCCTCGATCGTGCCGACGTACATGAACGCCGACTCCGGCAGGTGGTCCCACTTGCCGTCCGCGATCTCCTTGAAGCTGCGGATCGACTCCTTCAGCGGCGTCACGTTCCCCGGCTTGCCGGTGAACGCCTCGGCCACGATGAACGGCTGCGACAGGAACCGCTCGATCCGCCGGGCGCGGGCCACGACCTGCTTGTCCTCTTCCGACAACTCGTCCACGCCGAGGATGGCGATGATGTCCTGCAGTTCGCGGTAGCGCTGGAGAATCCGCTTCACCCGGTCCGCGACGACGAAGTGCTCCTCGCCGACGATGGCCGGGTCGAGCAGGCGACTGTTCGACGCGAGCGGGTCGATGGCCGGGTAGATGCCCTTTTCCGAGATGGAGCGCTCGAGGTAGATGAACGCGTCCAGGTGCTGGAACGTGTTGGCCGGGGCCGGGTCGGTCGGGTCGTCGGCCGGGACGTACACGGCCTGCACGGACGTAATCGCCCCCTTCGCCGTCGAGGTGATCCGCTCCTGCAACTCGCCCATCTCGGTGGCGAGCGTCGGCTGGTAGCCCACGGCGCTCGGCATCCGGCCGAGGAGGGCCGACACTTCCGACCCCGCCTGACTGAACCGGAAGATGTTGTCTACAAACATGAGCGTCTCAGCGCCCGTTGCGTCGCGGAACCACTCGGCCATCGTCAGCGCCGACAGCGCGACCCGGAGCCGCGCGCCCGGCGGCTCGTTCATCTGGCCGAACACCATCGCCGTGCTCTCGAGCACCTGCTTGGCGTCCGCCCCCACGCCGGTCTTCGTCTCCTGCATTTCCAGCCAGAGGTCGTTCCCCTCGCGGGTCCGCTCGCCGACGCCGGCGAACACCGAGTACCCCTTGTACACCTTCGCGATCCGTGAGATGAGTTCCTGCAGAATGACCGTCTTGCCGAGGCCGGCCCCGCCGAACAGCCCGGCCTTGCCGCCCCGCGCGAGCGGGGTAAGCAGGTCGATGACCTTGATGCCGGTCTCGAGGATTTCGGACTTCGGCGACAGCTCGTTGAACTTCGGCGGCTCGCGGTGGATCGGCCGCTTCTCGTCGGCCTTTACCGGGCCGCGGCCGTCGATCGGCTCGCCGAGCAGGTTGAAGACGCGGCCGAGCGTGCCGTACCCGACCGGCACGGACAGGGCCGCCCCGGTGTCGGTGGCCGACATGCCGCGGACGAGGCCGTCGGTGCTGCCGAGGGCGACGCACCGGACGCGGCTGCCGCCGAGGTGCTGCTGGACCTCGCCGGTCAACCCGATGGCGACGCCGCGGGTGGCGTCCTCGATCCGGAGGGCGTTGTAAATCTCCGGCAGGTGGCCGTCCTCGAACTCCACGTCGAACGTCGAGCCGATGATCTGCACGATTTTGCCGGTCTTCTGCGCGGTAGCAACCATGTATGACTCTCCCCGGTATGTTGTCTTCGGCGAACGGCACGGCGTAAGCGTGCCGGTGTTCTGTCTGCTGCCGCCACCGGCACGCTTACGCCGTGCCGTTCGCCTTGGGCACGAGAAAGCTCAGGTGGTGGGCGGCGTGCGTCAGTTGCAGCCGCGTCGCCGTCGCCTTGTCCATCGGCCCGAAGAACGGCGACGGGACGATCGGCCCCGCGTGGTCCCGGAACCGCTCGGCCGCCCCCTTCAGCTTCGCGACCGCGCCGGCGTCGTCCCCGTCGGACGGCTTCACGGACGCCGGGTCGGTCATGCCGCCGGGCGGGAAGCCGTTCGCCAGCACCTTCCTTAACTGCCCCGGCCCGACCGTGTTCCGGGCGAGCCACATTAACCCTCGCACGGGCAACGGGGCCTCGCTAAATCCGTCGAGCGGGCAGGTCATCCAGAACGCCAGGTGGTGGCAGCACTGGCTCAAGTCCCAGTTGCCCGCCCGGTCATAGCCCTTCTCAAGCAGGTTGTCCGCATCGCGAACAACGTCGTCGAGGGTGTCGAACTTCAGCGCTCGCCGGGTCACGCTCATCCGCCGAACTCGAACGGCATCTTGCCGTACTTCTTGAACACGTTCCCGTACACCTCTTTGTCGAGGTTCTTCTTGCAGATGCGGATGAACTCCTTCCGGCCGCCGAGGAAGTCGATCACCCAGAGCGACTGCCGGCCGGCCTTCACCACGAACCCGCCGATCAACCGGTGGTACGTGACGCTCTCGATGTCCTCCCACCGCATCAGGCCGACGCTGCCGAACACGCCGCGGCCGCCGAGGCCGTCGTCGTAGATCACGACGTTGCGGAGGAACGCCTCCAGCACGCCGGCGAACCCGATCAGCGTGAACAGCACCGCGGCCCCGTACAGAATCCAGAGGCCGAGGGCGTCGTACGGGATCACGTTCGCGACCATGAGCACCGTCCCGACGACGGACCCGACGCCGCAGACCAACACGAACGCGGCCATGATCCGGTAACCGAGACCGTACTGCATGACCACGTCGCCGTCGGCCGTGTAGCTCCGGCGGCCGCGGAACACGAGCGCCGCGAGGGCCATCATTGCGAGCATGAAGAGGAAGCCGCCGCCGACGACGACCCCGCCGCCGATTGCCCCGAGACCCGCTTGTGCGAGGATCATGGCTACCCCCCGGCCGCTTCTTACTTCAGCGCCTCGCTGCCCGCGATCAGCTCGCTGATTTCCTTCGTGATGTTCGCCTGCCGCGTCCGGTTGTACTCGCGGGAAATCTCTTTAATCAGGTCCCCGGCGTTCTCCGTCGCGGCCTTCATCGCGACGCGGCGGGCGATCTGCTCGCTCACGGCCGCGTCGAGGAAACACTTGAACAGCCGCACCTTGAACGCGACCGGCACGAGGTTGTTTAGAATCTCCGTCGCGTCCGGCAGGAACTCGTAGTCCGCCTTCGGCCCGGCCGCGGCGGTCGTCGCCGCCGTCGGCACGCTGGCCAGCGGCAGGAGTTGTTCGACCACCGGCGTCTGGCGGGACGCGGTGACGAACTTCTGGTAGCAGACGTACACCGCGTCCACCTTGCCGCCGACGTAGAGGTCGATGTACTTCTGTGCGATCTCGTCCACCTGCTCGAACGCCGGCTTGTCCTCGAACTGCTGGTACTGGGCGGCCATCGGCACGCCCTGGAACTTGAAGAACGTCGCGCCGCGGCGGCCGGACACTTCCAGGTCGAAAGGGACGCCGTCGGCCCGCAGTTGGCGGATCTTCGCCTGGGCTTCCCGCAGGATGCCGCCGTTGTACCCGCCGCACAGCCCGCGGTTCGAGGTGCAGACTAACAGTAACACCTTTTGAACCTTCGGCCGCACCGCGAGCAGCGGGTGGCTGACCTCGCCGGCGCTCTGGCTGAGGTCGGCGGCGAGTTCGGCGATCTTCTTCGTGTACGCCTCGGCCTCGGTCGCCCGGTCGAGCGCCTTCTTGAACCGCGCCGTGGCGATGAGTTCCATCGTCTTCGTGATCTTGCGGATGTTCCGCACCGCCTTGCGGCGTTTCACGAGTAAGCGCAGGTTGGCCATTGGGGTTAAGCTCGCTTTGGCGAACGGCACGGCGTAAGCGTGCCGGTATTCCACACTGCCACAACCGGCACGCTTACGCCGTGCCGTTCGCCTGTCAGACCGGCACGCTTACGCCGTGCTGTCGCCACAACTACGCCTTGAACTGCGGCTGGAACGTCGCGATCGCGTTGTCGAGCCGCTTCACCACCTCGTCCGTCATCTTCTTGTCCTTCGCCAGTTGCTCGCGGACCTCCGGCATCTGCTCCCGGACGAAGGTGAGGAACTGCGACTCCCACGCCTTCACCTTCTTGCGGTCCACCTTGTCCAGCGCCCCGCTGTTCCCGGCGTAGATGATCATCACCTGGTCCAGCACCGGCAGCGGCTTGTATGCGTCCTGCTTCAGAATCTCGACCATCCGGTAGCCGCGGTCGAGCTGCTGCTGCGTCACCTTGTCGAGTTCCGTGCCGAGTTGGGCGAACGCCTCCAACTCGCGGAACGCGGCGAGGGCGAGCTTCAACCCGCCGGCGACCCGCTTGTCCTTCATCGCGCCGATCTGGGCGTTCCCGCCGACGCGGCTGACCGAGATGCCCACGTCCACGGCCGGCAGCACGCCGGCGTTCTTCAGGTCCGGCTGCAGGTAAATCTGACCGTCGGTAATGGAGATTACGTTCGTCGGGATGTACGCCGACACTTCGCCTTCGAGCGTCTCGATGATCGGCAGCGCGGTCAGCGACCCGCCGCTGGTCCCGATCTTCGCCAGCTTGTGGCCGGGGAACTTCGCGAGGTCGTGGCTCTCGGCGTGCTCCTTGTCGAGCGGCCCCTTGTAGACCTTCCCGGCCTCGCCGCTGTTCCGCTTCCGCGTCGGGTCGGCTTCGGCGTTCACGGCCCAGTCGTCCTGCACCTTCGCGGCGTCGGCGTCGTTCGGCACGATCACGTACCGCTCGGCCATCTTCGCGGACCGTTCGAGCAGGCGGCTGTGGCAGTAGAACACGTCGCCCGGATAGGCTTCCCGACCCGGCGGCCGACGCACGAGCAGCGACAGCTGGCGGTACGCGGCGGCTTGCTTCGACAGGTCGTCGTACACGACGAGCGTGTCCTTGCCTTCCTCGTACATGAAGTACTCGGCCATCGCGCACCCGGCGTAGGGGGCGATGTACTGCAACGGGGCGGCGTCCGACGACGACGCGACGACGACGATCGTGTAGTCGAGCGCCCCGGCCTCGCGGAGCTTCTCGACGACGGCCGCGATCTTCGACTCCATCTGCCCGCACGCGACGTACACGCAGATGACCTTCTCTTCCTTCTGCGCCAGGATCGCGTCGATGGCGATCTGCGTCTTGCCGGTCTTCCGGTCGCCGATGATGAGTTCCCGCTGGCCGCGGCCGACCGGCGTCATCGCGTCCACGGCCTTCAGGCCCGTTTGCAGCGGCTGCTTCACCGGCTGCCGGTCCACGATGCCGGGGGCCGGGCTTTCGAGGGCACGGCGCTTGTCCGTGATGATCGGCCCCTTGCCGTCCACCGGGTTGCCGAGCGGGTCCACGACGCGGCCGACGAGGGCCGGGCCGACCGGCACGCTGAGCAATTGCCCGGTCGTGCGGACCTCCATCCCCTCGCGGACCTTCAGGTAGTCCCCCATGATGATGACGGACACCGAATTCTCTTCCAGGTTGAACGCGAGGCCCTTCACCCCGGCGTCCGGGAAGTCCACCATCTCGCCGGTCATGACGCCGGACAGCCCGTAGCAGCGGGCGATGCCGTCGCCGACTTCCAGCACCTGGCCGACCTCGCGGGCCTCGGCCTTCTGGCCGAACTTCGCGATCTGGTCGGTCAAAACCTTGACGATCTCGCCGGCGTTAATTTTGGAGGACATAGCTCGTGCCTCGCTCCATCAGTTGTGCGCGGAGGGTTTGGATGCGGGTGCGGACGGACGTGTCGATGACGCGGTCGCCGATCTGCACGATCAGCCCGCCGATCAGGTCCGGCTCGACGACGGGAACGATCACCGGCGTCTTCTTCAGGCTCTTCTCGAGGGTCGTCTTCAACTTGTTCTTTTGGTCGTCCGTGAGGGGCACGGCCGACTTCACCGTGACGCGGACGCGGCCGGCCTGCACGTCCCGCAGGTCGCGGTAGACGCCGGCGATCGACCGGAGCAGTCGCAGCCGGTTGTTCTGGTTCAGCACGCCGAGCAGGTTGCGGACCGGCTCGGACGCGGACGCGAACGCCTCGGCGATGGCCGGCTCCTTCTGCCGCTTGCCGACGGTCGGGTTGTTCAGGAACGCCTCGACCTCCGGCTTCGCCGCGAGGACGTTGCGGACGAGGTCGTCGAGTTCCGCGCCGACCTCGTCCCGTTGGTTGGCCTTCGCCGCGACGCCGAGCAGCGCCTCGGCGTAGACGCGGGCCAACCGGCTGCGGACGACGCCTTCGTCGAGGACGGTATCGTGGGTTTCGGCCATGAGTTCTTCCCGTTCGCCCGCGATTCCCCACGGACGTTCGTCCGTGGGCTTCGCCCAATACTTAGTTCCGCGACGGCTGTGCCTTGAGTTCCGCCAGCGCCTCGTCCACCAGCGAGCGGTGGTCGTCGGCGCTCAGGTTCTTCTTCACGGCCTTCGTCGAGAGCAGGGTCGCGAGGTCCACGGCCTTCTGGTAAATCTCCTGCAAGGCCGCGTCCTTCGCCGCGTCGATCTCCCGCTTCGCCCGGTCGCGCTCCGTCGCCGCTTCCTTCTGGCCCAGCTCCCGCTCCTTCGCCCGCAGGGCGTCGGCGTCGCGGCGGGCTTCTTCCAGCATCGCCCGAACCTTGTCGTTCGCGGTCGCGAACTCGGCGGCCAGTTTCGCGGAGACCTCTTCCGCCTCCCGCTTGGCCCGCTCGGCCGCGTCCTTAACGGCGGACAGCATCTCCTCCCGCTTCTGCAAACCGGCCGAGATATTGGGCCAGGCGAAGAAGTAGAGGATGAGGAACAGGAGCACGAACACGGCGATGGTGTAAAGGCTCAGGTCCCACCGCTTCGGCAGGTCGATGAACGCGGTCGGGTCCTTCTCGTGCCCGTCGCCGGCCTTCGTCTCGGCGACCGTGCCCGCGCCGGTCACGCCCTTCGCTTCCGCGGCGGCGAACGGCGTCGTCGCCACGAAGGCGAGCAGCACGAACAGCGCCGCGGCGGCCAGTCGTTTTGCGAACATGATTCCACCTCCGGGAAACGAGTGGTTCGAGGCCCCGGCTCGTTAGTTGCCCACGAAGATGGTGACGAGGCAGAGGATCAGGCTGAGAATCCCGGCCCCTTCGACCAGCCCGCCGACGATCAGCATGGCCGTCTGGATCGTGCCGGCTTGCTCCGGCTGGCGGGCGATGCCGCTCATGGCCGCGTTGCCGATGAGGCCCAGGCCCAGGCCGATGCCGAGGACGCTCAGGCCCATGCCGATGGCGGCGGCGCTGCCCGCGCCGGCGGCGGCGAACGCCAGGTTGCCGGAGCAGAGGACCAGGAGCAGAGCACCGAAGAGCGGGAGGATGCGACGCTGCATGATACGACTCGTCCTTTCGAGGAAAACGGAGGGTTTCGGGTCAGTGGGCCGGGTGCTTCGCCAGGCCGATGAAGATCGACGTGAGAAGCGTGAACACGAACGCTTGCAGCCCGGCCACGAACAGTTCGAGGCAGCTCAGGGCGACGGAGAGCAGGACGCTCACCGGGGTAATCACGTAATACAGCCAGCCCGGCGCGTCGTAGAGGTAGCCGCCCATCGGGTCGGACACCGGCCGCGAGACGTAGCTGATGAAGAACAGGATCATGAACAGGGCCGTGTGCCCGGCCAGCATGTTCGCGAACAACCGGATGGCGAGGACCGCGAGCCGGATGAACGCCGTCGCGTACTCGAGGACCGCCATGCCGACGGTAATCATGAACCCCATCGCGCGGATCGCCGGGCCGCCTTCCAGGTGGATGTGCGGCACGAACGACTTGATGTACTTCGGCAGGCCCATCTCCTGAATCCCGGCGACGTGGATGACCACGAACGCGCACAGGGCCAACGCGAACGTCACGGCGATGCTCGCCGTCGCCGACCCGAGGAACGGGATCATGCCGAGCAGGTTCACCAAGAAGATGAACAGGAACAGCGTCGTCAGGAACGGCACGTACTTGTCGGCCTCGTCGTGCAGGCCGGGCTTCGCGATCTTCTCGCGGACGAAGTAGAGCAGCGACTCCAGCATGTTCCACAGCTTGCCGCGGGGGTTCTGCCCGGTGGCCATCTTCTTGCCGAGCCAAATCATCGCGACGGCGACGAGCAGGGCGGCCAGGGCCAGGAAGACGTGGAACTTCGTGATCTGGTAGCCGGCGATCTTCGGCAGGTGGAGGTGCAGGCCGAGAGATTCAAACAGTTCGATTTCGGGGTTGTCGATGACGTGGTGGAACGGGTCGATGTCGAGCGGCTTGCCTGGCGTGGCGGCGTGAGCCATAGGAGGTCAACCCTTCCGGCCGACGCCTCCCCGTCCGACCCAGCCGGGCTTCGCGAGAACGAAGACCTCGGCGGCCAACGTGGAGAGGTAGGCCACTGCTATCAAGAGCCAGAGGGCCAACCCGGCGGTCGGCTCCCAGTTCAGTCCGAAGAACGCGAGACACCCGCCGCCGAAGGCGACCGTCATCCGAAGGAGGGCGGTCGCGATCATCCCGACGGCCGACCGTTTCGGGTCGTGGGCCATCAGCCGCCGCATCCACCACAGCGAGAGGGCGGCGGCCGGCCACACCACCACCACCGCGAGGACCGCCGCGAGCATCAGTCCGGGGGCGGTCCAAATTTCGAGGGCCGGGGCGACCGCGAGTATCGCCAAACTCGGCAGCGAAATCCAAGCATAATCCCGGCGGTTCACGGCTTTTGTTCCGATTTCGCGAATCGGACCAGGTGAACCATGCCGACCAGCAACCCGAGCGGGGCGAGGATCAACGTCGCCCACGGGACGGTGTTCAGCGTGCCGATCAGGTAGTCGATCAGCACGCCGACCAGGGCGAAGCCCACCATCTCGGACCCGACGACCACCGCGCCGGTTTTCATCGATTTCGGCTTCGTCTCGGCCATTCACCACCTCGCGGGTGGTGTAGTAACTCGTTGTCTGTTGGCATTATCAAAGGGGTGAAAAAATCGTCAACGGGACTTTGTGAATTTTTTCACAAAGTCATCGGGCCTCTCCCGCTTTCGCGGAAGCAGCTTCCAGAGGTCGTGGCCGAGGTGAGCGGGAGAGGTTTCGCCCGCCAAAAAATCGACAAAGATGCAGAACAATTCCCAAATCGCGTTGACAGACTTAACCGACTTTTTTTACACTACTTGTGTTGAGACAGGGAAGGTTCAAAGAACTGCCGTTGTCGCCGGACGCCCCACCCGATTCGCTGACGCCGCGTCAGTATCTCCCGAACCCGTTTCGGGTCAACGGCATTAGACGAATAGAATATCTAGTACCCGTACAGCACATCCGGGACGGACCCCGGCCGGTGGCTTGAATGCCGCGGTTATTTGTGGTGTCTTTTGACACCCGTTCGCTCTTTTGCCGGAATAATATTCAGGCGAGAGCCGTTCCCGTTGAAAAAACACTCTCCTTCCGACGACCCCGAGCGCACTGTGAAATCGATTCCCGTACCTTCCGTCGCCAAGACCACGAAGAAGCCGAAGGCCGCGGCCGCTCGCGCGTCCAAGCCGACGCGACGTAAGCCCGTTAAGCCGCTAAAGCCGCAAAAGGTACGGAAGCCCCTCAAGGCGGCCGCGCGGATCGTGAAGCCGAAGCCGGCCGCGAAGCTCGTGGCGAAGGCCGTGAAGCCGGCCGCGCCGGTGAAGAAGGCCCCACCGGTCCCCACGCCCCCGGCACGGGTGACGAAGCCCGTCGTCAACGGCAGCCACAAGCCGACGAAGCCGGAAGGGAAGAACGCCCGCCCGGCCCCCGCGCCGCTGAAGGTCATCGAGACGCCGATCCCGGCCGACAAGGACCTGTCCACGAAGACGAAGGCCGCGGCGAAGGACCGCATCTTCCTGATGGTCCCGGACCCGCACTGGCTGCACGCCCACTGGGAACTGACGATGCAATCGGTCCAGCGGGCCGAGGCGTCGCTCGGCCAGGACTGGCACGGGGCGAAGCCGATCATCCGCCTGTTCGACGTGACCTCGCAGGACACGACCAGCACGAGCGAGGCGGCCGTGCGGGACATCGTGATCCACGGCGGGTGCAGCCACTGGTACATCGACGTGCCGCAGCCCCCGCGGAGCTACCGGGCGGACATCGGCTACCTGTCCCGCCGCGGCGACTTCAAGGTGCTGGCCCGGTCGAACGTCGTCACACCGCCGAAGGCCGGGGCGAGCGAGGCGCTCGAGGACAACTGGCAGACCGACGTGGACGAGATGACGGCCGAGCGGTTGCTCGCCATGTCCACCGGGTTCGAGACCACCGACGGCCCGCCGCAGCTCCGCGAGCTGTTCGACGAGCAGCTCAAGCGGACCGGCAAGGACAGCATGTTCGGCACGGGCGCGGTACTGCCGGAGAAGTTGAAGAAGTTCGACTTCACCATCGACGCGGAACTGATCGTCACCGGGAAGACCGACCCGTCGGCCCACGTGACGCTCCAAAACGAGCCGGTGAAACTGCGGCCGGACGGGTCGTTCACCATGCGATACGCCCTGACCGACGGCCGGCAAATCCTCCCGGCGGTCGCCGAGTCCGCGGACGGCATGGAGGAGCGGACGATCGTGCTGGCCATCGAGCGGAACACCAAGCACCTCGACCCGACGACGCACGACATGTACGGCGAGAACTAACCCCCTCGCCGCGGTTCGTAGACTATGCCCACGACCCCGCTCGTGGGCATTTTCGTTTCGCCAACCGACCGGTGACTTCATGGCCCGCACCCGTGCCGTCAACCCCCGCGACTACGTCGAGCCGGGGACCGGCTTCGCCCAGACCCTCGGGTACATCCTGTTCTTCCTCTCGACCGGCCTGGGCATGATCGTGTTCGCGGTCGCGACGTTCGGCGTCGGCCTCGTCATCATGCTGGTCGGCTTGGTGTTCTACTACCTGCGGTTGAAGGTCGCGCTCGCGCAACTCCGCGGGTCGGCCCTCCGCGTCGGGCCGAAGCAGTTCCCGGAGATATACGAGCACGTCGCCGACCTCGCCGACGCGCTCGACATGGACCCGCCGGACGTTTACATCGTCGAGAGCAACCAGCAGAATGCGTTCGCGGTGAAGATCGGCGCGAAGAAAAACGTCGTCCTGTTCGACGACATCGTGTTCGGGGCGAAGCAGACGAACAACGAGAACGTCCTGCGGTTCATCATCGCGCACGAGCTGGCCCACCACGCCCTCGGCCACACCGGGCTGATCCGCGCGCAGGTCAGCCTGCTCTACCGCCCGCTGTCCCGGCTCGACGAGCTGACGTGCGACGCCGTCGCCGCGGCGATGGTCGGGTACGACGCCGGGCGGGACGCGCTCAGCCTGCTCCTCGTCGGCCCACAACTGTTCGCGAGCGTGAACAAGGCCGCCCTGGAGCGGCAGGCGATTTCCGTGGAAGACGACCGGCTGACGAAGAAGGCCGAGAAGCAACTCTACTACCCGCTCATGCTCCGGCGGATCGCCCGGATGATCCCGGACGAGGACGCCGACCGCGAGGACGACCGGCCGTCGAAGTCGAAGTCCAAGGGCGGCAACCGCTACGAGGACGACGAAGAAGACGACCGGCGGTAAAGACCATGGAACGCCGCGACTTCCTCTCCGCGAC
The DNA here is from genome assembly GCF_059499385.1 of Limnoglobus sp. Taxonomy (NCBI): domain Bacteria; kingdom Pseudomonadati; phylum Planctomycetota; class Planctomycetia; order Gemmatales; family Gemmataceae; genus Limnoglobus; species Limnoglobus sp. Next base: position 30,459 of record NZ_JCABYM010000028.1, read on the forward strand.
GCCCGGCGGCACGCTCGCCCCGCTGATCCCGCTCCCGGCGGCGGAAGCGGGGGACTACCACCTGCTCCGCGTCTCCCGCCGGGCGATGGCGACGACGTTCGAGGTCGCGATCCCCTACGGCACGCCGCACGCCCTCGCCGCCGCGACGGCGGCGCTCGACCTCATCGACGACCTGGAAGACCAACTCACCGTCTACCGCGACCACAGCGAAGTCAGTCGGCTGAACGCGACCGCGGCGGGACGGCCCGTCGTCGTCGAGGAGAAGCTGTTCGACCTGTTGGCGTTCTCCGCCGGGCTGACGAACGACACGGCCGGGGCGTTCGACATCGCGACCGGGGCGCTCGTCAAGGCGTGGGGCTTCCATCGCCGCGAGGGCCGCGTGCCGTCGGCCGCGGAACGGTCCGACGCGATGGCGACGACCGGCTCGCGCCACCTGATGCTAGATGCCGGCACGCGGTCTGTAAAGTTCCGCGTGCCGGGGTTGGAGATCAACCTCGGGGCCGTCGGGAAGGGCTACGCCCTCGATCGTGCCGCGGGGTTGCTGAGATCGAAGTGGGGGATCGTGTCCGCGTTGCTGCACGGCGGCGGGAGTAGCGTATACGCCGTGGGCCGGCCGCCGAACGACGCCCGCGGCTGGCCGGTCGCCGTCCGCCACCCGTGGGACGACGCGCGGACGCTCGGCACCGTCCGCCTTCAAGACGAGGGCTTCGCCACGTCAGCGGCCACCTTCCAGCACTTCATCTACAATGGGAAGAAGTACGGCCACCTGCTCGACCCGCGGACCGGGTCGCCCGCGACCGGGACGGCCAGCGCCAGCGTGACGGCCCCGACGGCGGCGGAAGCCGACGCCGTCTCGACGGCGTTCTTCGTCCTCGGCCCGGCGGCCGCGGCCGAGTTCGCCCGGTCCCGCCCCCGGTTCGGCGGCCTGATGCTGGCCGACGGCGACGACCAACCCACGACGTTCGGCACGATGACGGACCGGCACGCGCCCCCGACCCTCCGCGAGACGTACCTGAACACGCTCGCTTACCCTGACTGAACGGCCCCCGATGACCCTCCCCATCCCGATCCAAGTCGTGTACGCCGGCCTCGTCGGCACGCTCCTGGCGCTCGTCGTCGCGACGGCGCAGCAGAAGTGGAAGCCGAAGGTCTTCTTCCTTCTCGCCCTGCGGCTGGCGATCGGCTGGCAGTTCCTGTTCGAGGGGCTGCACAAGATTCAGTCGCACTACGTCGGCGAGGTCGAGTCGAGCAAGCCGTTCAAGAGCGACCCGTACTTCAAGGAAGCCCCCGGCCCGCTCGCCGGGTTCATGCGGTCGATGAACGGCGACCCGACCAAGATCATCGCGGACAGGTTGGCCCAGAAGAAGCCGATGACGAGTTACGATTTCGCAAAACTCAACGAGGCGGAGCAGGCCGCGCTTTGCCACGACGAGGTTGCGAAGCAGCTCGACAGCATGGCCGACACCGCCGAGGCGACGACGCGGGACAACGCCAAGTCGCAGTTGGAGAAGGTTGCCGAGTTGCACGAGAAGGCGCTCAAGGACATCGCCGACACGGAGAAGAAGGACACCGACGCCGCGAAGGACCAAGCCGGGAAGGACGCGGCGAAGAAGAAGGCCGACGACGCCCGGAAGAAGGAGAACGAGGCGCACGCCGAACTGAAGGCACAGATCGAGAAGCGGGCGGCTACCGCGAAGGACATCGTGGCGGCGGAGATTCAAGCCGCGAAGGCCGAGTACGCCCGGTGGGTGTACGGCGTGGACCGGCGACCGCTGAAGATGACCCGCATCACCGGAGATGTGACGTTCACCGCCCCGCAGCGCCTGCACTACATCGAGATGTTGAAGAAGGAGAAGCAGGAGGCCGAGAAGCGGCTCGACGAGAACCTCGGCACGGGGTACGGCATCGACGTGAAGAAGGCCCAATCCGCCCGCGCCGACTACTGGAACGCCGAGGCGGAACTGGTCAAGGACATCGACGCCTTCGTCACGGAGTTGAAGACGAAGGTGAACGACGGCAAACCACTGGAGCCGTCGAAGGACATGACGATGACGCAGAAGAACGACTGGCTGACGCGGTGGTTCCTGGCCGTCGTCGGGGCGTTCATCCTGTTCGGGTTCCTGACGCGGATCAGTTGCGTGATGGCGGCCGGGTTCTTGCTGCTGACGTACCTGACGCACCCGCCGTTCCCGTGGTACACGCTGCCGCCGGGGACGGAGGGGAACCCGCTGTTCATCAACAAGAACGCGATCGAGTTCTTCGCGCTGCTGGCGCTGGCGTGCATGCCGACGGGCAAGTGGTTGGGGATCGACGCGCTGATTAGCTACGTCTTCCGCGGCAAGCCGAAGCCGGAGGCGGCGGCTTCTTGATTTAGCCGCCGGCCTGCCGGCGGGGTTCTGGGCGTCGCAAATCCCGCCGGCAAGCCGGCGGCTATATATCATCACCCGAACTTGAACACCTTCGCGGCCGTGCCGCCGAATACCTTCGCCTGGTCGTCCGCCGACAGGTGCGCCAACACCTCCCGCACCCGCTCGCGCTCGGCGCGGTAGCTCGCGCCGGTCGCCTTCCCGTCGTACCCGCCGCCGTACATGAGCCGGTCCGCGCCGAAGGCGTCCGTCAGTTGTCGCACCACCTTCGCCGGGTCGCGGTGTGGGTACTTGCTCCGGTCCGGCACGGACGACAACTTCATCACCACGTTCTTGTACTTCGCCCACCCGACGACGACGGCGTGTTCCTTCTCCGTCCCCTGGAACGGCCGGCCGAGGTGGTCGATCAGCACGCGGACGGCCGGGAAGTCCTTGATGTACCGCTCGAACCCCGGCGCGTACCGCGGCTCGAAGTGGACCTGTACCGCGAGGCCGAGTTCGCCGGCCAGCTTCCACATCGCCGCCAGCTCCGGCTTCTCGAACGGCGGCAGCCGGTCCGGGTTGTACGCATGAACCCGCGCCGCCACGAGCGTCACCTTCTTTGCCAGTTCCCGCATCCGCTTCCCCGTGTCCGGCCGCTCCGCGAAGAACAGGCACGTCCCCTTCAGCTTTTCCTTTCCGACCGTCAGGCAGTGTTCGAGGTAGCGGTGGTCGTCCTGGTACGGCTCCGGGTGGACGACGACGGCGCGGTCGAACCCGCCGTCGGCCATGCACTTCAACAGGTGATCCGGCGTCGCGGCGTCCGGCGGCTGGTACGGGCCGTCCTTGTGGTACGGGAACCGGGCGTCATCCTTGCCGGCGAAGCAGTGCAAGTGCGTGTCGATCACGAGCGGCTTCTCAGCGGCGACGGCGCGAGCCGCGAGCGCGGCGGCGGGAAGGGCGGCGAGGAAGTCGCGGCGGGTCGGCATCGGGTAGCCTCCGGCCGTCAGAACAGCCGCTTCTGGCGGCCGGTCGCGACGGCTTCAAACAGTTTCCGCTGCGGCGTGCTCGTTGGGAAGGACGAAAGTTCGGCCGGCCGCACCCACCGGCACTCGGCGTAGAAGTCCGACCGCGGCGTGCCCCGCGCGCTCGCGGCTTCGAGGGCCGTCATCGTGATGGCGAACCGCGTGACGCCGTGCTTCACGGTCAACAGTTCTTCCGACACGCTCACGGCGAGGCCGGTCAGTTCCTTCGCGATCCGGACGGCCGCGTCGTCCACCGTTTCGCCAGCGGCCGTCTCGGCGTGGGGGAATTCCCACATGTTCGCCCACCGGATCGCGGTCGGCGGTCGAAGGCACAGCAACACCTGATCGCGCCGGCGGATCACGACCGCGACCTCACGGCTCTCGATGACGGTGGGCGGTTTCTTCGCCGGCGGGATGACGCTCTGCAGCCCTTCGCGGTTCGCCACGCAGATTCCCGCGAGCGGACACAGTCCGCACCGCGGCGCGGCCGGCGTGCAGACCGTCGCGCCCAGTTCCATCACGGCCTGGTTGAAGTCGCCGACGCGACGGTCCGGCAGCACGGCCGCGGCCGCTTCCCAGACCCACGCCTTGCCCTGGCCCTCCCGCGGGTCGCCGCGGTAGCCGAACAACCGGGCGAGCACACGGAGGCTGTTCGCCTCGACGATCGGCAGCTTCCGCTCGAACGCCTGCGACAGCACCGCGCCGAGAATGTACCGCCCGACGCCGGGGAACGCGGCCCACGCCGCCGAGTCGTCCGGGAAGACGCCACCGTGGTCCGCGACGACTCGCTTCGCCGTCGCGTGCAGGTGTCGGGCGCGGCGGTAGTAACCCAGGCCCTCCCAGAGCTTCAGCACGGCCTGTTCGTCGGCCGCCGCCAGCGCCTGGACCGTCGGGAACGCCGTGAGGAAGCGATGGAAGTACGGCACGACGGCCGCCACCGTCGTCTGTTGGAGCATGACCTCACTGACCCAGACGCGGTACGGGTCGCGGTCGGCCCGCCAGGGTAAATCCCGCTGGTGGCGGTCGAACCACGCGAGCAGCTTCCGGCGTAGTACGGGGAGCGTCCGGTTCGACCAACCCGGCGGGAGTGGGAACGACATGGCGGGTGGGGGAAACGAAAAAGGCTCCCGACGGCAAGCCGCCGGAAGCCTTCGGGAGAGACGGACCTCGTTAGCGGGGCCGCCGCATGTACTTCCGCAGGATGTCGCTGGCCGCGTTCGACGAGTCCTCGCGGCTGAGAACCTTCTTCTCCCCGCTGCCCGGCGGCGGGGTTTCTTCCTTCTTCGGCGTGCCGTCCGGGTTGATGCCTTGCATCTCGAACACCGTGCTGCCTTCCGGCACGCTCGACTCGTCGCCCATGCCGAGGAGCATGGCCGCGATGTCGTCCTCGCTGTCGCTCCCGGAGGACGCCGGCGGGCCGGGGATCGGTTGCGGCTTCTCGGCCTTCTGGACCGGCTTCGTCGTCGTCGAGCCGGGCTTCGCGCCGGCGGCCGCCTTGAGCTTGTCGGCTTCCGGCGTGTTCGTCAGGTTCAGGGCGTCGGGCAGCGGGGTCGAGTCGGACGGGCGGGGGAGGACGATCTGGATGTTGAAGTCGAGCGGGCCGACGCGGACGCGGACCCCGTTGGCCACCTCGAGTTCGGCGTTCGGCTCGATCTGCTCCTCGTCCACGAACGTGCCGTTCGTGCTGCCGTAATCCTTGAGGAAGACCTTCCCGCCCTTGACCAGGATCGCGCAATGTTGCTTGCTGATCGCCTGACTGGCCGGGCGGAGCTGGCACTGGGGATCGCGACCGATAACGAATTGCTGGCTGACCACCGGAATCACCTTCCCCTGGTGAACCCCACTGGCTACCACCAAACTCACTTTCATAGGACTTCCTTCTGGCAAACCGCGCCGCGCCGAACCACGCGGGAGAGGGTTTGTCAAAGGTCGGTCGGGGACCGGCGCGAGTACCGGTGCGACAGACGCGGACGAGTTGTAAACGTCGTGAGCGGAAGGCGAAGACGCTCGTAGTATACCATCGGGCGAAATCGTCTCCCTCTACGAGCATCTTATTTCACGGCCCCTTCAACATGCAATGGAAATCTGCCAAACCCGGTAAACTTTCCCGGCTGGGCAAACTGATCGGCTCGATCGCCCTGGCGGTCGTACTCGCGTCGGGTTGTTCGGACAGTTCCGCCCCGCCGCCGGCCGCGAAAAATCGGCAGCCGTTTGCCGGCGTGAAAGTGAAGGTCGGCTGTGCCGACCCGCGGGTCGCCGTCGAACTCGCCCGCCGGGCCGGGCCGTGGTCGCAGCGGACCGGGGCGGCGGCGACGGTCGAGCCGGGGCTGCCGGCCGACGCGGACGTGGTGGTCATCCCGCCCCGCGAACTCGGGGCGTGGGTGGCGAAGAACGACGCGAAGCCCGTTCCGGAAGAGATTCGCGGATCGACGCACCCGCTCCAGTGGCCGCGGCTGTTGACGATCTCGGCCGAGCGGCTGGCCGGGTGGGGCGGCGACGCCCGCGCGATCCCGCTCGCGGGCGAGGCGTACGTCCTCATCTATCGGGCCGACCGGTTCGCAGACCCGAAGGCCGCACCGGACTACGCGGCGAAGTACGGCCGCCCGCTCGCCCCGCCGGCGACGTGGGAAGAGTTCGCCGACGTGGCGGAATTCTTCGCCGACCGCGGCCAACCGAGCCTCCCCGCGCCGGCGGAGCAGCCGCACCGCGCCCTCCGCGAGTTCCACATGGTCGCGGCCTGCTACGACCGGCTCGTCGTGGGCGGGACGACGGCCACGGCCGAGCGGGTCGAGTCGAAGTCGGACACGTCGGCCGCGGAGATGCTCGCGTTCCACCACGCCATCGACACCGGCGAGCCGCGGCTGCGGAAGCCGGCGTTCGTCGAGGCCGCGCGGTGGGTGAAGCGCACCGCCCGCTGCCGGGCGGCCGGGCCGGGGGACAACCCCGCGGCGGCGGTCGCCACGGGGCCGGCGGTCCTGGCCGTCGTCTCGCTCGCAGAACTCGGCCGGCTTCCGAAAGAGGGTGCGGCCGCGCCGCCGACCATCGGGGTCGCGCCGCTACCCGGAACGAAGGTCTGGTTCGACCCGAAGGACGGCCAACCGAAACCGCCCGGCGACAAGGTGAAGGGGGTGAACTACATCCCGTACTTCGGCGAGGGCGGGTGGGTGGCCGTCGTCCGGAACTCGTGCCAGAACCCCGACGCCGCGTTCGACCTACTTAGCGACCTGTCCGGCCTGAGCCGCAGCGCGGAGTTGCTGAGCGAACCGGCCCTCGGCTTCGGCCCGTTCCGCGCGGAGCACCTCGACGAGGCCCGCGAGGCGATCTGGCAGCGGTACGGTTTCGACGCGGAGCGGAGCCGCCAGCTGGCGAGCGCGATCCGGCACTACGTCGGCATCGGCATGGCGAATCAGGTCGTCGCCCCGCGCGGCGCGGACCAGCAGGAACTGATGACGCTCCTCGCGTCTGAGGTCCGCAAGGTCGGGACCGGTGCGGCGTCGCCGGAGGACGCGATGAAGGCGGCCGACGCCGCGTGGCGGAAGGCGGACGCCGCCCGCCCGGCCGACGCCCTCCGCGCGGAACGGCGACAGGCCGCGGGCCTTCGTTGAATAAACAGTTGCACCGGCCGCGACGCGGCGATAACGTCAGGCGTCGCCCCGGAGGTTCCCCATGCGATTCGCCCTCTCCGCGATCGCCCTTGTTGTTTGCGCGTCCCTCGCCGTCGCGGCCCCGCCGAACGTCGTCCTCTTCTTCGCCGACGACCTCGGCTACGCCGACCTCGGGTGCTTCGGCGCGACGAAGTGGAAGACGTCGAACCTCGACCGCATCGCATCCGAGGGCGTCCGGTTCACCGACTTCCACGTCTCCCAGCCGGTCTGTTCCGCGTCGCGGTGCAGCCTGCTCACCGGCTGCTACGCCAACCGCCTCGGGATCCACGGCGCGCTCGGGCCGCAGGCAAGGCACGGGATCCACGCGAACGAGACGACGCTCGCCGAGGTGCTGAAGGCGAAGGGCTACGCGACCGGCATGGTGGGCAAGTGGCACCTCGGCCACCACCCGCAGTTCCTGCCGACGAGGCACGGGTTCGATTCTTATCTTGGGCTGCCGTACTCGAACGACATGTGGCCGCACCACCCGGAGGCGAAGAAGGGCGCTTACCCGAAGCTCCCGCTCATCGACGGCGACAAGGTCATCGACCACGACGTGACGGCCGAGGACCAGGCGCTCCTTACTGCGAAGTACCGCGACCGGGCGGTGCAGTTCATTCAGGAAAACAAGACGAAGCCGTTCTTCCTCTACTTCGCGCACACGTTCCCGCACGTCCCGCTGTTCGTCGGCGAGAAGTTCCGCGGCTCCTCCGTTGAAGGCGGGGTCTACGGCGACGTTCTCCAGGAGTTCGATTCCGCCGTCGGCGACGTGCTGGCCGCGCTCAAGGCCGCGGGGGTCGAGGACAACACGCTCGTCATCTTCACCAGCGACAACGGCCCGTGGCTGAGCTACGGCAACCACGCCGGCACGAAGGGGCCGCTCCGCGAGGGGAAGGGGAGCGTGTGGGAAGGAGGCGTCCGGGTCCCGTTCGTCGCGAAGTGGCCGGGCAAGATTCCGCCGAAGAGCGTGCAGACCGAACCCGCCATGACCATCGACCTGCTGCCGACCATCGCGAAGCTCGCCGGGGCCGACCTGCCGCAGCTGCCGATCGACGGCAAGGACATCGGCGACCTGCTGCTCGCGAAGCCGGGGGCGAAGTGCCCGCACGCGGCGTACTTCCACTACTTCGCGCAGGGCGAGTTGCAGGCCGTGCGGAGCGGGAAGTGGAAGCTCATCCTGCCGCACACCTGCCGGATGATCGAGGACCGCGCCCCCGGCCAGGACGGGAAGCCCGCCGGCTACCGACAGGTGAAGCTCGACACCATGCTGTTCGACCTGGGGGCCGATGTCGGCGAGACGAAGAACGTCGCGGACCGGCATCCCGACGTGCTGAAGGCGATGCTCGACCACGCGGAGCGGGCACGGGCCGACCTGGGCGACGCACTCACGAAGCGGAGGGGCAGCGGGACGCGCGAGCCGGGCCGGGTCGCCGATCCGCCGGCGAAACAGTTTTCATCCGAACTCGTGTTCCCGCTGAACCCGAAGCACAACCACGCCCCCGGCATCGTCGAGTGCCCGAACGGCGACTTGCTCGTCTCGTGGTACCGCGGCAGCGGCGAGCGGAGCGCCGACGACGTGAGCGTCCTCGGCGCGAGACTGCCGAAGGGCGCGGATAGGTGGTCCGACGAGTTCCTGCTCGCGGACACGCCGGGCTTCCCGGACTGCAACACGACGCTTTTCATCGACGCGAAGGAGCGGCTCTGGCTGTTCTGGCCGGTCATCCTCGCGAACTCATGGGAGTCGTGCGTCACGCAGTACCGCGTGTCGTCGAAGTACGCTACCGGTATGCCGACGTGGGACTGGCAGGGCAGCCTGTTCCTGAAGCCGGTCGATTTCGAGGCGACCATGCTCCGCGAGTTCGCGGCCTGGAAGAAGACGCTCGACGTTTCGATCCCGGCCGCGTTCGGCGACGAGTACGTCAAGAAGAAGGTCGGCGACAAGCTGCTCTCCCGCCTCGGCTGGCAGCCGCGGTGCAAGCCGACGGTCTTGTCCACCGACCGCATCCTGCTGCCCCTCTATTCCGATACGTACTCGGCCGGCCTAATGGCGATCAGCGACGACGAGGGGAAGACCTGGACCGCGTCGAAGCCGCTCGCCGGGTTCGGCAGCATTCAGCCCGCCGTGCTGGAGCGGAAGGACGGGTCGCTCGTCGCGTACATGCGGGAGAACGGCGTCTTCCGCAAGGTCCGCGTATCCGAATCGACCGACCGCGGGATGACCTGGGGCACGGTGACCAGCCTCGACCTGCCGAACCCCGGCAGCGGCCTCGACGCCGTGCGGCTGGCGAACGGCCACTTCGTCCTGATTTACAACGACTCGACGCGGGGCCGCAGCTCGCTCGCCGTGTCGATCTCCGACGACGAGGGGAAGACGTGGAAGTGGACCCGCCACCTCGAACGCCACGAGTCGGGGTCGTACCACTACCCGGCGATCGTCCAGGGTCGCGACGGGACGGTCCACGCCGTCTACAGCTACTTCGTCAAGGACGGCAAGAGCATGAAGCACGTCGCGTTCACCGAGGATTGGGTGAAGGCGGGCGACGACAAACCTTCCACCGGAACCGCTCGATGACCCGAAATCTCCTCTCCGTGTTCGCGCTCTTGCTTCTCGCCACCGTCGGCCGCGCGGCCCCGCCGAACGTGCTGTTCGTGCTGACCGACGACCAGCGGTTCGACACGATCCGCGCCCTCGGCAACGCCGAGATTCAAACGCCGACGCTCGACAAGCTCGTGGACCGCGGGTTCCACTTCACGAACGCCTACTGCCAGGGGAGCATGGTCCCGGCCGTGTGCGCGCCCAGCCGCACCATGATCCTCACCGGCAAGTCGCTGTTCCGCATCCCGCCGCCGAACGCGAAGACCTACGACGGCCCGACGCTCGGCGGCACGTTCCGCGCGGCCGGGTACGCCACGCTCTGCGTCAGCAAGCCGGGGAACTCGTTCCGCGTCGGGCACGATGCGTTCGAGAAGGTCGTCCACGTCCCGCACGTCGGCGCGGCGACAAACCAGAAGTGCGCCGATGCGGTGATCGACCACGTGACCGCGAACAAGGCCGACGCGAAGCCGTTCTTCATCTACTACGCCCCGAGCATGCCGCACGACCCGCGGACGGCCGAGCCGGAGTTCCACAAGCTGTACGACCCGGCGAAGGTGACGCTGAGCAAGAACTTCCTGCCGAAGCACCCGTTCGATAACGGCGAGCTGGCCGTCCGCGACGAGAAGCTGGCCCCGATCCCGCGGACCGAACCGGAGATGAAGAAGCATCTCGCCGAGTACTACGCTTGCGTCACGTCGCTCGACCACCACCTCGGCCGCATCCTCGACGCGCTGAAGGCGGCGGGGAAGTACGAGAACACGGTCGTCGTCTTCACGAGCGACCAGGGGCTGGCCGTCGGCGGCCGCCACGGGCTGATGGGCAAGCAGAACCTCTACGAGCACTTCAAGTCGCCTCTCGTCCTCGCCGGGCCGGGCGTGCCGAAGGGCAAGAGCGACGCCCTCGTCTACCTGTTCGACCTGTTCCCGACGGTGTGCGAGTTGACGAAGACGCCGACCCCACCGACGTGCGAGGGGAAGAGCCTCGTGCCCGTGCTGGCCGGCCGGGAGAAGGGCGTGCGAGACGAGTTGTTCGCGGCGTACAAGGACTGCCAGCGGATGGTGCGGACCGTCCGGTGGAAGCTCCTGTGGTATCCGAAGGTGCAAAAGTACCAGTTGTTCGACGTGACCGCCGACCCGGACGAGCTGCACGACCTGACCGAGAAGGCCGAGCAACGGGCCGTGCTGGACCGGATGAAGGAAATGATGGACGCGGAACGGAAGGCGTGGGGCGACGACAAGTTTTAACTCGAAACATCCGGCAAGTTTCTCACGATGTTCGCGTTCGTCCTACGAATAACCCCGAAGACTCGCGGCTTGTCAGGCGTCAGGTGTCCCATGTCCCCGGAAGAGTTGCACTCGCGGTACGTCGCGGAGATCGAGAAGCGCGGCTTCGACGACCGGTACATCGACGGCGTCGAGGAGCGGGAACTCATGCAGATCGCGATCCAGCACGGGTTCCCGCTGGAGCGGGCCCGCGGGTTCCTCGCGGACGTGTGCCGGGAGAAGGGGTACGTCATCGAGGCGACGGTCGTGCAGCAGATCCGCGACCTGTTGACGGCCCACGCGGCCGGGAAGGGGACCGTCGAGCGGGCCGGGTTCGAGACCGTCGTTCGCACGGCCCTCGGCCTCGTGTCCGGCACGACCCGCGGGGAGCGGGACGTGCGGAAGCTCGTCGTCACGACGATGGACGACAACGGGATTTCGCGGGCGAAGAAGTGGTGGACCCGCGACTGGTACTCCCGGATGAAGCGCGACCTCGGCGTCGCGTGATTCACTTCCCCGACCAGCCGGCGCAAATCTCCAGGACCTTTCGCGCCGCCGTGCCGTCGCCGTAAGGGTTCGGCTTGCCGACCATTTCGGCGTAGGCCGCGGGGTTCGTCAGCAACTCGGTCACGCCGTTCACGATGCCGTCGAACCGCGGGCCGACCAGCTTTACCGCGCCGACCGCCACCCCCTCCGGCCGCTCGGTCGTGTCCCGCATCACCAACACCGGTTTCTGAAGCGTCGGGGCTTCCTCCTGTACGCCGCCGCTGTCCGTCAGCACGAGCGTGCAGCGGCGGAAGAGGTCAATGAACTCGCGGTACGCCAACGGTTCGAGCAGGAAGAGGTTCGGCCGCTTTCCGCCGAGGACGCGGAATATCGGCTCGCGGACGTTCGGGTTCAGGTGAACGGGATAGACGAACGCCACGTCCGGGAAGCGGTCCGCGAGTGCCGCGACCGCCCGGCAGATTTGCTCGAACCCGTCCCCGAAGTTCTCGCGGCGGTGGCCGGTGATGAGGACGAACCGGCGGCCTGGCGGGAGCGCGTCTAAAGGCAGGCCGGGGATGGTCGGCGGGTTCGCTTCCACGTCGCGGACGGTGTGCAAGAGCGCGTCGATGACGGTGTTACCCGTTACGAACACGCGGCCCGGTGGCACACCTTCACCGTGCAGGTTGTCGGCCGCGGCGGGCGTCGGCGCGAAGTGCAGGGCGGCCAGCCGCGAGGTGAGGACGCGGTTCGCCTCCTCCGGGAACGGCGAGCCGAGGTCGCCGGTCCGCAGCCCGGCCTCGACGTGGCCGACCGGTACGCGGCGGTAGAACGCCGCCAGCGCCGTCGCGAGTACCGTCGTCGTGTCGCCTTGAACGAGTACCAGATCGGGGTTCGAGTTCGCGAGGTGGGCATCGACCGACGCGATCGTCCGCGCCGTTAACTCCGCGAGCGACTGGCCCGGCGTCATCAGGTTCAGGTCCACGTCCGGCTTGATGCCGAACGTGCCGAGCACCTGGTCGAGCATCTCTCGGTGCTGTCCGGTGACGCACACCTCGACGGCGAACCGCGAGTCGCCGCGGGCCGCGAGGATGACGGGCGCGAGCTTGATCGCCTCCGGCCGCGTACCGAACACGACGCAGACGTTTTTCGGCGGGCCGGACTTCATCGGGATCAGTCCAACTTGAACTGCGGTTCCGGCGGCGGGTCGTCGTCGAAGATCGGCATGAGGTCGCCCTCACCCGGCGGCGGGACCGAAACCGCCGGGGCGGGCGGCGGGGCCTTCACGGGGGCCGCGCCCGCGGTCGGGACCTTCACCGGCTGCTTGCAGATCAGGCACGGGACGACATTCCCCTGGTCCGCGTCCTCGACGAGCATGAACTTCCGGCACTTCGGGTTCGGGCAGCGGACGGCGGCGACCATCGTTACGTTCCTTCCCCTTCGTTCGCGAGTGACTCGGCCAGGGCCTTCAGGTTCGCGAGGTTGATCTCGATCTGCTTCCCCGCCCCGAGTCGGATGAGCGGCGACAGGAGTTTGAAGAACCAGTTCCGGACCGGGAAATGGAAGTCGTAATCCACGGCCGTGCCCGCCGGCCCGTCGCCGGGGGAGAGTGTATAGATCACGCCCATCACCTCGTCCTTCGGCAGCCCGCCCCCGGTCAGGCCGACGGACAGCCGCCGCTCCGGGTCCCACTCGATGACCGACGACCGGTACTCGACCACCCGGTTGTTCTGCCGCAACCGTACCGTCGCGGATGTCCCCGCGCCCGTCCGGCCCGGTTCGTCCGGCTCCTCCGACACGAAGTTGCTCAGCCACTTCGGCCGGAAGTCGGGGTCGGTCAGGCACCGCCAGACCACGGCCGGCGGTGCCCCGATGGTGACGGTCCGGTGCAAGTGCATGGGCGGGCGGCCCCCGGTTACTTGTTCTTCTTCTCGAACGCGTCCACGTACTTCTTCGGGTTGTCGTTGAACTCGTCGCGGCAGCCCGAGCAGCACACGTAGTACGTCTTGCCGTTGTACGACACGGTGCTCGTGCCGACGCCGCCGGTCACGACGCACTCCGGCTTCTTGTTGGCCGTCCCGCCGGCGAACGTCTCGCCCTCCTTGTTCCCGCTCGCCTTGTAGACGGCCGCGAACAGCCCCTTGCCGCCGGCCTGCACCTCGTAGGTGAGCGCCATCCGCACGCCCTCGCCGAGGGTGTTGATCGTGATCCGATGCACGTCGCCGGTTTTCGCGTCCTTCCGCTCGAACTTCAGCGTGCCCCGCTTGAATTCGCCGGCGTACACGTCCGCCTTCTTGTCCTTGTCCGTCGTCGTGAGCTGGTACTGCTTCTTGTCCGCGAGGTACTTCAGCTCCCCCTTTGTGAAGTACTTGCCGTCCTTCACGTCGAGTTCGATCCAGGCGTCGTCCTTCTTGAACTTCCAGCCCCAGGTGGCGGTCTCCCGCCACGACGACCCCTTCGCGGGCTTGGCGTCGAGGTTCCACTGGCCGATAAACTCGCTCACGTCTTGCAGGGCCTTCTTCGCCTTCGCGGCGTCGGCCTTGTCGTCGGCCGAAATCGAGCAGAGGAACAGCCCGGCGAGCAAGGCCGGGGCAACAAGCAGTCGGCGATTCATCGCGCGGTCCTTGATTCGGAGGGTGGGTGTTACGGTGTTGGACGCGGGCGGTCGGCCGCGGTTCCTTCCGTTTAGACGACGAACCCGCCGGTCACTCGGCCTTCTCGACGGTAATCGTGTGCTTGACCGGGAACTTCGGCAGGGCGGCGCGGACGGCCGCGTGGTTCGCGTCCTCCTTCGCCCACAGCCGGTCGCGGACCTTCGCGAGCGCCGCGGCCAGCTCCGCGTCGTCCTTCGCCAGCCCGGCCAGCGCCCGGTGGTTCGTGATGACGCTCTTAATCATGAACGTCTGGAAGTCCTGCTGCTTCGCGATCGCCTTGTCGATCTCCGCGAACGCGGCCGCCAGCGGGTGGTTCCGGAAGTGGGCCGCGAGGTTGACCCCCTGCTCGACCTCGGCCTTCGCGAACGTCTTCGACTCCTTGCCCCACGTCACCTTCACCTTCTCCGGGGCGTTCTTCACCTTCAGCGTCAGGCGGTTGAACTCCTCGTTGAACGGCAGGAAGGGGGTGATGCCGCCGGTGACTTTCCCGTACTTCGCGTCGTCCCCGAACGCGAACGGGAGCCGCGAGCTTTCGACCTCGACCGTGCCGCCCTCGCCGCCGACGACCGTGTGCCCGTTCTCGGCGGACGACTTCCCGGCCAGGTCCACGGTGATCGTGCCGAGGTCGCCGTCGAGGTTCAGCCCGCGGAGGAACGCGAAGGCCATGACGAGCTGCCCGTTGGCGTCCGGGTGGAACCCGTCGCCCCCGCAGACGGCGTAGGTCTTGCCGAGCTTGTCGGACGCCTGGGCCTTCCGCATCGCGTCGATCATCGCGTCGTGGACGTTCGCGAACGGCATGTCCGCGTCGGCCGCCGTCTTCTTCGCGATGTCCCGCAGCTTCGCGAGCGTCGGGTTGTACATCTTCGATTGCTCCGTGACGCCGTCGGCCTTCGGGTCGCGGCGGAAGAAGTAGTCGTCCACCGCGCCGGGCGACCCGACCACGACCGTCGCCCCGGCCGCCTTCAACTTCTTGACGATCGCGACGAGCGGCTTCTCGTAGTTCTGGCCGGTCTGCTCGTTGAACGGGGCGTAGCCGCCGTCGTTCATCCCGTAACAGAGGGTGACCACGTCCGGCTTGAACGGCATGAGGTCGTTGTCCATGCGGGCCAGGAACCCGGCCGCCCGCTCGCCGCTCCAGCCGAACTGGACGACGCGGGCCTCCAAGTCCGGGTAACAGGCGGTCAGGTAGTCGGCGAGGAACCGGCTGTAGAGCTTCTGCTCCGTGATCGAGTCGCCGACGACGGCCACCCGGACGCCCTTCTTCAACTCGGCCTTCTTGGGCGGGGCCTGGGCGAACGCGAAAGGGGTCATGGCGACGAGCGCGAATGCGGCGAGGAACGGTCGGCGGGAGAGGACGGTCATCGGGCTGGACTCCGGTTGCTTTTTTGGAACCCGGAGCGGTAGCGACGGGGTGCTATGCAGAAGACACCCCGTCGCTACCGCTCCGGGTTCCACGAGCGTAGGTCTCAGATGTTCCGCTATTCGGCGGACCGGTTCAATAAAAAATCCGACCCGAGCGGTGTCGGGTCGGATTCGGAAGATTTAGCACGCCGGGATCAGCTCCCGGACCCGCCCGGCGCGCCGCCGGGACCGCCGGGCCGGCCGCCGGCACCGCCCGGCCCCATCGGGCCGGCACCGCCGGGGTTGCCGCCGCCGGAACTCGACGCCTGGAGCGGGAGGTCCACGCCGTAGACGGGGACGTTCCGCATGGACCGGACCCACGTTTCGGCGAAGTTCTTGAACGCGGCCTGGTCGATCTCCTCCGGCTTCTGCTTGTCCATCAGGTTGAAGCACTTGCAGAACGTCTTCAGCACGAACTGCTCGTCGAGCCGCATGTCCCGCGGCATCCGCCGCAACTCGGCGTAATACTTCTGCACGCCGTACATCTGCCCGCGGGACAGGTAGTACGTCAGCGCCCAGGCGGTGGCGTCGGCCTTCGTTTGGAGCCGCTCGCGGGCGTTCCGCTTGTTGGCCGCCTCGTTCTCCAGGACGACCGGCCCGCCGGTCCCGCCGGGGGCCGCGCCGCCGGGGCCGTAGGACTCGCCTTCCTCGCCGGGGCCGCCGGGCGGAATCGCGCCGGGGCCGCCGCCGCCGGGCGGCCGCCCGCTGCCGCCGGGCCGGAAGCCGCCCCCGCCCATCGGGCCGAACCCCGGCCCCGTCGGGCCGTTCGGCTCGCCGGGGTTCGTGGTCGGCTTGGCCGGCGGCGGGTCCGGGTCCACGCCCGTCTTCGCCCCCTCGAAGTACCGGTCCGTCAGCACGTTCTTGAGGAGTTCCTCGGCCTTCGGGTGCAGTTGGCGACCCTGCTCCTTGTCGAGTTCCTTGTAGTGCCGGTGCAGGATATAGTTCGGCGACCCGTACCCGAACGCCAGCCCGACGACCATCGACTGGCCACCCTTCGAGTCCTTGACGAACATCGGCCCCTTCGGGTGCTGCATGAAGCTGCTGATGCCCGACTCGGTCCAGTGCGGGAGTTGCACGTTCTTGGGGATCAGCCCGCTCGCGACGTACAGTTGCCGGCTCGCCTCCCGGCTCATCGCCGAGTGGTCCATCTCCTCCTCGAGCAGCTTGTCCACGAGGGCCAGCGTCATCATCCGCGCGAGTTCCTGCGGGGACTGCTTCTGCCCGCCGGTCGGCGGGATGCCCTTGAGCAACTCGTCCCGGCTCCAGCCGTTCTTGTACGACGCGCGGGCCATGTCCGCGAACGCCGCCCCGAGTTGGTCCATCCGCTCCGGCGAGAGCACGAGCACGTCGTGCGACGGGGAGTAGAAGGCGTCCGACTGGAGGGCCAGGCCGTCGAGCTTGTTGTGGAGCGGGGTCACGTCCGTCACCCGGTCGGTGAGGATGACGACCATCGGCTTGTCCGGCACGGACAGGGTGATGCCCTGGAGGGCGTGCCAGAGGTAGAACGCCTTCATGTTCCGCTCGAGGGCGTTCAGCCGGCGGTCGATCTCGGCCGGGTTGATCTGCCGGTCGCCCCAGTAGACGATCGAGTAGTGCTTGCCGTTCTTCACCGCCGCGGCGGACAGCCGGGACCGCCACTCCTCGGCGTCGTTCGGCTGGGTAGCGGCGGCGTCGAGCTTGGCCGCCACGGCCTTCCACGCCTTCGCGAAGTCCAGGACTTTCTGCGGCGGCGTCTTGTCCTTGAACACGTCCATCAGCGTCAGCGTCTCGTTCGCGTACTTGAACGCGTCGTCGATCATCCCGGCCGCCAGCGCGTCGAGGGTGAGTTCGAAAATCGGGTCGAACGTGCGGTTGTTGGTCCACTTCCGGTAACGTTCCTGGATGGCGGCGTCGAGTTGCCGTTGGATCGTCCCCTTCGCGTCCTCGCGGAGCGGCTCGACGAAGACGGACGTGCCGTCGTGGTACAGGTACGTCGTTCCGTACTTCGTCTTCGCGGCCGGGTAAACCGGGTTGTTCGGCCCCGGCCGGCGGTCCGTGTAGAGGAGTTTGAAGTTGATCGACCGGAACGGGGCGACGACGTAGATCGACTTCACCGCGTCCGCCCCCGCCGGGCGGGGCGGGCCTCCACCCATCGGGCCGCCGAACCCGAACGAGCCGGGAGTACCGGAGTCGCCGGGCGGCGCGCCGCTGCCGGGGCCGTACTGCCCCTCGCCACCGTCGCCGGGGGCCCCCGGCGGCGCGCCGCCGACCGGGGCGGCCGCCCCGCCGGCGTCCAGGACCACGCGAATCACCAGGTAGCCGGGGTACGTCACGTCCCGCGAGTTCTGGGCGTGAGCCGTCGATACGCTTCCGACCAGGGCCGCCCCGAGGAGCAGGAGCCAGCGTCGCATAGTCGCCCTCCGCGAATGGTCCGGAAGACCCGGACCGAATGAGATACCTGTATTGTTGACGACAATCGGGGGAATCGCAACGGCCATTCCGGTTCCGTCACCGGGCCGACACGAACCCCGGCCGCACCGGCGGCTCCTTCGCCTCGACGAACAGCTTCAACTCCTGGACGCCGTTCTGCTCCCGCCACCGGGCGACGGCCTCGAAGTTGGGGGCCTGCCCGGCGTTCCCGACCTTCTCCAGCGGGGCCAGCACCCGGTCCACGAGCACGGTCGTCAGCGAGTCGATCTTGTTCGCGAACCGGCCGGCGTTCGGGGCCTTCTTCATGTCCAGGATCGCGGTCATGATGAGGCTGCCGGTCACCTTCCACGGGATCGACTTGTCCTGGGCGTTCCCGGCCTTCTTCCCGGCGAAGTTCACGACGCCCTGGGCGATGCAGTCGCACAGCGCGTCGAAGTTCACGTCCTTGTAGTCGTGCAGGTTGCACAGGCCGATGACGGCGATGGCGATCTCGTCGTTCCCCGGCGTCGTGGTGATTGACGGGTCGCCGACGGCGATCTTCGCGAGCGTGGCGAGCGGGCGGAAGGCGTTCCCGTTCGCCGGGTCGATGAATTGCGGGTAGCGGCACTGGGCCAACGCCCGCAGCGCCGCCCGGCGGAAGTAGCGGACTACCATCTGCTGTTCCGGGGAGACGGTCTCAGTCTCGAGCTGCCCGACCGGCACCGGCGGCATCGGGGGCGCGGCCTTCGGCTCCGTCTTCGGCTGAACCGGCGGGGCCTTCGCGGCAGGCGGTGGGGCCTTCGCCGCCGGCGGTGGCGGGGCCTTCGGGTCGCCCGACTTCAACTCGCCACCTTTCAACTCCCCGGCCTTCGGCGCGGGCGGGGGAGGGGGCGTCGGCTTCTTCGGCTGGACGCCGTAGGGCTTCGTCCGCTTCACGACGGCGTCGAGCGCCTCCGTCAGCTTCAGCATCTCGGCGTCCCGGACGACGTGGATCGCGTACTTGGCGTCATTCACCAGGACGGGGTTGTACGCCGCGATGAACCCTTCCGCCGCCTTCAGCGCGTAGATCAGGACGCCGGGGTCGGTGTCCGGGTTGCCGACGAGCTTGAGGATCGTCGGGTAGAGGGCCGGCGCGCCGGACTTCGCGGCCGTGGCCAGCATCCGGGCGGCGTTCACCCGCATGATGTCCGGGACGGCCGGCGGCGGGTCGCCCGCCTTCGCCGGCTTCGGCTCGAGGATGTCCAGGATGGCCGCGTTCATCGCCTCCCCGAACCCGACGATGTAGTCGTACTGGTCGATGGTCAACTTCCGGCCCCACGACGGCACGAGGACGAACCGCTCGGCCGCCTCGAACCGGGATTCGAGCGTCAGTTCCGCCGGCGTCGGGGCGAGGACGTTCTGCCGGTTCGGCCCCGGCTGCGTGTAGTATTTGGGGTCCGTGATGGCGTACACCAACTCCTTCGCGATCAGGTTCATCGAGTCCTGTAGCTCTTTCCGCGGCTTCTTCGTGGCCGGGTCTTGCACGACAATCTTGCCGTCTCGCATTTCCTGGACTTGCCCGCGGGCGTTGCCCAGGATGGTCGGCAGCGGCAGGGTGAACGCCGAGAGCGGGACGTAGGCCCGCGGCTTGGCGGCCGGGGGCGGCGGGGCGGGTTTGGCCGGAGTGACGGCCGGCTTGGGATCGGCCTTCGGCGGGGGTGCGGGCGGGGCCTGGGCGCTGAGGGCGAGGACCGAACCGAGGAAGAGGGTCGCGGCGAGTCCGGGTCGGAGTCGGAGCATGGTCGGGGTCCGCGGGCGGTGGAAAGACACGGATTGGTAAAGGCGTAACGGGTGTGCGGGCGAAGTGTTGGCGCGGCCGCCCCCCGTATTTCGTTCAAGCTATCAGCGAACCCGATGGGATGCAAGCCGCCGGCGAACCCCGACGGGGAATGCGGCGTCTTTGTTGGCAGCCCGTCGTGATCGTGCGGAAAGTCCGATTGTCGATGCGGCGGGAACCGGTAAAACGAACGCATCGGGCCGTAGCGCAGCTTGGCTAGCGCGCTTGCTTGGGGTGCAAGAGGTCGGGAGTTCAAATCTCCCCGGTCCGACCTGAACCCCGGCGGTGAAAACCGCCGGGGTTCGTTTTTTCACACTTCGACCCTGGAATATCTGCCAATCTGGCAGGCTAGATGTCCAAGATTCCCAGGATTCCAAGATTTCACGCACTCTACCCCCACGGTGGTCGGGGCCGAACCACCCGCAGCGGCGTCGTGGGTGAAGTGCTGGGGTGAAGCCAACGTAGTAGGCACACTCCGTGTGCCGTCTGTTCGGCGTCTCGGCGAGTCCACTGAACTCGCTGCGACCGACGGCAGACGGCACACGGAGTGTGCCTACTACTATGTCGCCACCACCTCCGCGACTTCGATTTCCTTCCAGAACTCCTTCAGCGTCTTGATCGCTTCCACGGCCGGCAGGTCGGCCTTCGAGTAGAGCGACTGCACGTACAGGGTCGCGAGTTGCCGGCCTACGTCATTCAGCTCCTCGCACTGCTCGCCGACCTTCGCGGCGAACTCGTTCGGCGTCTCGTCCGGCGTGCGGCCGAGATCGTGGTCGTAGCCCCACGCCTCGAACGCCGCGAACGTGTACGCGATCAGCGCCGGCAGCGTCATCCGCTTCGCCGTGCCGTCCTCGAACGGGTTCGGGTAATCGCTGAACGGCGGCGGTCGCTCGACCGCGGCCTCTTCTTCCTCGTCGTCCGTGTTCGCACCACCGGATTTCACTTTAGCCTTCCGCGCGAACAGGTTCCGCAGCCAGTCGAGGAGGTTCTTCGCCCAACTGGTGAACGGCGCGAGGTACTTCAAGAAGAAGATGACCACGCCGACGATGACGAGGCAGGCGATGACGAACCACGTCACCCACTTGAGGAACCCGCCGATGGCCTCCATCATCTGCGACACGCTCGGCCGCGAGGAGCTGCTGTCGTCGCTCGACTTGTCCTGCTCTTCCGCCTTGCCGTCGGCGTCGTCGGACTGCTCGCCCTCCTCGCCGTCCTTCTTCTCGCCCTGGTCGTCCTTCTTGGCGTTCGGGCCGTTCTTCTGATCGTCCTGCTTCTTCTGTTGGTTCTTGTCGTTGCCCTTGTTCTTCCCTTGCTCGCCTTGCTTCCCGCCCTTGTCGCCGTCGTTCTGCCGGCCGCCTTGGTCGTCGCCCTTGCCGCCGCCGTCGCCCTTCTCGCCGGCGTTGCCGCCCTTCTCGCCGTTCTTGCCGGACTTCTTCGCGTCCTTGCCGGCCTCATTCTTCTGCCCGGCCTTGCCCTCGCCCTTGCCGGCCGCGCCGTCGTCCGTCTTCTGGGCGTACTTCGACGCCTTGCGATCCTGTTTCCCGGCCCGCGGCAGGTCGATCAGCGGCGTCTCCGAGTGCGGCCGCGGCAGTAGCGCCCCGACCGCGAGGAACAGCAGGATCAACCCCGCACCGATGCCGAGCCAGCCCATCGTCATCTGGGCCGGGACCTTCGCACTCCGCTCGCGGAGGTACTTCCGCAAGCCGAGCAGGCTCGTCGTGACGAGCAGCATCAGCCCGTTGCCGACGTACACGGCCATCTGCATGAAGGTCGCCCGGCGTCGGGCCGCGTCGTCGGCGGCGATGAGCGACTGGCCGAGGCCGAAGATCGGGAACGCGGCGAGCGAGAAGTAGACGATCCACGTCCCCGGCGTGTGCGGCTTCTTCTTCTGTGCCTCGCGGAACCGCTTCCACCGCGCGAGCCAGCCGGAAAAGCCCTCGGGGTCCTTCCGCCGCTTCTTGTCTTCCGCTTTCTCGGCCGCGGCCGCTTCCTCGTCCGTTTCGCCCTGCTTCTGTTTCGCGCGGTCGGCGGCGGCGTTGGCGCTGCCCTCGCCCAACCCCGCCGCCGCGAGGACGCCGCGGCCGGACGCCTTGCGGTCCTCGTCCAGGTGCGTGCAGTCCCACGTCAGCTTGTTCGCCGACCACCAGACGATCGCCATGAGCACGAGGTTAATCAGCGGCGCGATCGGCTTGACGGCGCTCGCCGGGTACTCGACGAATGCCATCATCGCGAGGAACGTGGCGATCCCCAGGCCGATGCCGTAGAGCCGGGCTTTCAGCGACCCTTGCTCGATGCTGATGCGGGCGATGAGGACCGCGCCGACGACGAAGAAGAACAGCGTGTAGAGCAGACGCGAACTGTACTGCCCGGCGTACAGCACCTCGACGAGGAAGAAGACGAGGCTGCCGACCATCAACATGACGAGGAGCGGGCTGAGGGCGATGACCACCCAGTCCGTGATCGTTTGCGATTGCTTCTCGGCGGCCATGCGGGGTTCCGTGACGAGTTGACACCAGTGTACCATATCGGCGAGCCGAGCGGCGTGAGCCGCCGGGTTAGTCTCTTCCAACCCACATCCGTGTCTGGTACACTCTCGACATCCCGCCACCCGGCCTCTCCTTCGCCGGAACCCGACATGCACCGCCATTCCCACGCCTTCACGTCGCTCCTGCCGCACGCCCGTGAGGGGCTGACGCTGCCGACCCGCCGCAACTTGCTGAAGGCGGGTGTCGGCGGCCTCGCGGGGCTGTCGCTGCCGATGCTGCTCGCGAACTCGGCGAAGGCGGTCGAAGCCGGTCGTTCCTCGCCGAAGAAAAAGAGCGTCATCCTCCTGTGGATGACCGGCGGGCCGAGCCAAATTGACACGCTCGACCCGAAGCCGGACCGGCCGCCGGAGAACCGCGGGCCGTTCGGCGTGACGAAGACGAAGCTGCCCGGCGTGCTGGTGTGCGAGCACCTGCCGAAGCTCGCGGCGATGCTCGACCGCTGCACTGTCATCCGCTCGGTGGATTGCCGGCATAGCAGCCACGAGCCGAACACCGTGATGACCACCGGCAACCTGCTCGCCGAGCCGCGGACGAACCCCGAGGCCCGCAGCTACCCGGCCATCGCGTCGCTGGTGTCGAAGTTCCACGGGTCAAACCACCCGGCCGTTCCCGCTTACGCGGCGTTCATCAAGTCGCGGTCGCACCTCGCGTTCGCCGGGCGGGCCGGGAAGCAGTACGACCCGTTCCTGGCCAACGACGCGGCGAAGCTGCCGGTCTACGACCTCGTCGGCAAGGATTCGGGCAAGCTATCCGGCGGCGGCATGTTCGAGCTACCGGTCGGCGTGAGTACCGACCGGCTCGACGACCGGCAGTCGCTCTTAAAGAACTTCGACCGGCTCCGCGACAGCCTCGATTCCGATGCCGGCGGCCTCGATAAGTACGGCCGGCAGGCGGTCGAGATGCTGACGAGTGGCCGCGTTCGCGACGCGCTCGACCTGGAGAAGGAGCCGAAGGGGACGCGCGAGAAGTACGGCAAGCACCTGTGGTGTCAGCAGGCACTGCTCGCGCGGCGGCTCGTGGAGGCTGGGTCCGCGTTCGTCACGCTCGACCTGAGCTACCACACCGCGTCCGGGACGTGGGACACGCACGGCGACAACATCCCGCCCTACGGCGGCATCAAGAAGGGCCTCGGCCCGCTGCTGCCGCTGTTCGACCACCTGTTCACCACGCTCGTCGAGGACCTGCGGCAGCGGGGCAAGTTGGACGACACGCTCGTCGTCGCGATGGGCGAGTTCGGCCGCACGCCCACCGTCGGCACGCAGGGCAGCACCGACGGCCGCAACCACTGGCCCTACGTCATGTCGATGCTGCTCGCCGGCGGCGGGCTGCGGCACGCCCAGGTGATCGGCAGTTCGACTAAGGACGGCGGCCACGTCCAGGAGCGGCCGGTGTCACCCGGCGACTTCGCGGCGACGATCTACCGCTACTTCGGCGTCCCGCTCGACAGCGCCTACGCGGACGCGACGAACCGCCCGTACCACCTCCTGCCGGACGGCGGCGAGCCGATCCGCGAGTTGTTCGCATAGTAGTAGGCACACTCCGTGTGCCGTCTCGTTCACCGTCGCGGCGAGTTCGTCCGAGTCGCTGCGACCCTCAGCAGACGGCACACGGAGTGTGCCTACTACTATGGCCGACCCCTGCGCTTCCTGTAGGCTTCTCCGCAGGCATCATCTCCTTTCTGCGCTGTAGGAACCTCTCATGAGCACACAGAAAGTCCGCGTGGCCATCGTCGGCCTCGGGTTCGGGGCCGAGTTCATCCCGATCTACCAGGCCCACCCGAACGCGGAGATGGCCGCCGTCTGCCGGCGGAACAAGGCCGAGATGGACAAGGTCGGCGACAAGTACGGCATCAAGAAGCGGTACACGAGTTACGAGGAAGTCCTCGCCGACCCCGACATCGACGCCGTCCACATCAACAGCCCGATCCCGGACCACGGGCCGCAGAGCATCGCGGCACTGAAGGCCGGCAAGCACGTCGCCTGCACCGTGCCGATGGCGACGAACGCCGAGGACATCAAGCAGATCATCGACCTGCAGCGGAAGACCGGGAAGGTCTACATGATGATGGAGACGGTCGTGTACGCCCGCGAGTACCTGTTCGTGAAGGAGCTGTACGAGAAGGGCGAACTCGGCCGCATCCAGTTCCTCCGCGGGTCGCACCAGCAGGACATGGACGGGTGGCCGGACTACTGGCCCGGCCTGCCGCCGATGTGGTACGCCACGCACTGCGTCAGCCCGTGCCTGGCACTCCTGAGCAAGCCGGGGCAGCCGGCGCTGGCCGAGAGCGTCGTCTGTCACGGGTCCGGCCGCATCCGCGAAGACCTCGTCAAGAAGTACAACTCTCCGTTCGCCCTGGAAACGGCGACGTTCAAGATCAAGGGGTCCGACGTGGTCGCGGAGGTGACGCGGACGCTGTTCGACGTGGCCCGGCAGTACCGCGAGAGCTTCGACGCGACCGGCAGCAAGAAGAGCTTCGAGTGGCAGCAGGTCGAGGACGAGGACCCGGTCATTCACACGAAGAACACGGCCGCGCGGCCGCTGACGGAAAAGGAGATTCCGCAGCGCGTGAAGGTCCCCGACTACGCAAGCCGGCTGCCGGAGCCGATCCGGAAGTTCACGATGCCGGCGGCGATCCAGGACGCCGACCACCTGTCGTTCCTCCAGGGCGGCGGGCACGGCGGCAGCCACCCGCACCTGACGCACAACTTCCTCATGGCCGTGCTGGGACAACAGCCGGCGTTCCCGGACGCGGTGACGAGCGCGAACTGGACGCTCGTGGGCCTGTGCGCCCACGAGAGCGCCATGAAGGGCGGCGACCGCGTCGCGATCCCGCAGTTCTGACGACCCGTAGGGCGGGTCAAGGCTTTGCGCCGACCCGCCGACGCCAACCGCGCCCCGGCGGGTCGGCGCAAAGCCTTGACCCGCCCTACAGGATTTGCCCATGTCCCACGAGCCACGAGGCCCCGTGCGCCGGTTCGCCGAGTACCTTCTCGTCTTCGCGGTACTCGTCGCCGTCGGCGCACTCGGCCTGTGGCGGATCAAGGTCGTGAAGGGCTATCAGGAAGCGCCGGGCGAAATTCGGTACGTCCTCGACGCGCAAGTCGCCGCCTGGAATCGCGGCGACCTCGACGGGTTCATGGCCGGGTACTGGAACAGCGACGAGATGACGTTCTGTTCCGGCGGCACCGTCACGAAGGGCTGGCAGGCCACCCTCGACCGCTACCGCAAGCGGTACCAGGCCGACGGCAAGGAGATGGGCAAACTAACCTTCGACGACGTGCGGATCGAAGTCATCACGAGCGACGTGGCCCTCGTCCGCGGGCGGTGGAAGCTCGACCTGAGTACCGGGAAGCCGGAGGGGCTGTTTACCTTGCAGATGAAGCGACTGCCCGAGGGGTGGCGGGTAGTCTACGACCACACATCCGCGGCCGACAAATGAAAACCGCCCTTCAATCGAAGGGCGGTACGCGGGGCCGACAGTCAGAAGTCACTCCTTGATCCGCTCGAACTCTGTGTAGTCGTCCTTGGACCCGGCCTCCGGCATGTTCGTGTCCTTCGGGAAGTCCTTACTTCCCTTCGGGGAGTTCCTCATGACCATCTTGTCGCCGGTGATTTCGTAAGTGCCGTACTCCTCGTCGCCGACCTTGGCTTCGGGGGTGGCCACGATGATGCTCGTCAACTTCGTCACCATGGTCTTCGGCGTCTTGCTCGCGTCGATGGTGAATTCACTGGACGTCACCTCCTTGCCGTTCGCCGTAACGATGACGCGGTTGCCCAGGACTTGCACCTGCATCAACTTGAGGGCCTCGGCCGGTGCGGCCTTGCCCTCCTTGCCTAGGTAGGCCTTGGTAATCCTCCACTTCCCTTGCATCTTGTCGAGATCGGCCTCGTTGGCCGGATTTTTCGTCGTCTCCGGCTTCCCGCCCTTCGGCCGAACCGGGTTGGAACCGACCGTGCCCTTTAGCTCGCCCTCGCCCTTCTTCGGGCCGGCGACCAGCGGGGCTTCCTTGTCCAGGTCGGCGATCGCCTCGCCGCCGGCGCGGGTGACCATCGCCTTGAAGACGGTGGGGTTGATCGTCTCCGGGACGAACCGGACCGCCCCGTCGCCCATCATCACGAACGTGCCCCGCTTGTTGCCGGGGGCCGTGTGGACGAAGTCCGCGACCGGGTTCGGGAGCGTGTCGTCCACGCCCTGGATCGTCGCCCCGCCGCCGGCGATCCACGGCCGGGCGTGCGTCGGCGGGACCTGGATCATGTAAATCGTGTTCGACATGCCGTCCGCCACTTCCGCCGGCTTGGACCCCCAGTTGTACCCGGTCATGCCGACCTTCTTCGCCATCGCCGGGTCGGCCGGGTCGTACCGGGCGGCGTCGAGGCCGAGGCCGGAGAGGGCCACGTAGTTCGTGCCGCCGTAGGACTTGCCGTCGGCCAGCGGGTGCGTCGCCCGCCAGGACGACTGCGGGTAGTACGGGACGAGGAACTCGGCCACCCACGTCGTGCCGGCCGTCTCGTGCTCCTTCGCGTACCACGGGTACTTCTTCTCCTCGATCGACTGCCGCAGGCCGCCGCGGCCGAGGTACGGCAACAGGTCGGCCATGAAGCTGACCCGGTGGTCCGGCGGGTACGGCAGCCCGTACCGGTCGATGCTCGCGTTCCGCGCGAACGTACTCGGCGGGACCATCTGCTTCTCGTCGATCAGCTTCTTCAACGGGGTCGCCAGGTCGTACTGCTTGGCCGCGCCGGACAGCACGGACATCCGCCCCTTGAGGGACGCGGCCGCGGTCGCCACGCCGGGCTGAACGACCTTCGTGTAGGCGTCCGAACTCCAGTTGATCTCGGCCTCGACCGTCACGAGCGTGTCGCGGACGCCGAGTTCGATCTTCGACGGCTGCTTCCCGCCGCCGCCGGGGACTTGTCCCGGCCCGACCCGGCCGCCGGACCCCATCGGGTTGCCGGGGCCGATGTCCCCCTCGTTGCCCGGTCCGCCGGGCGCGGCACCGGGTCCGCCGGAACTGCCGAAGCTGAACCCGCCGGGCGGGCCGTACTGGCCCTCGCTGCCGGGCGGCCCCATCGGGAAGCCGGAGTTGTTCCCTTGCCCGCTGGCGGCGTTCCGCATCTCGATGTGCGTGCCGAGCGGCTTGCTGAGCAGCACGGCGAGCGCCTTGAACAGCCCGTCGAGCCGCTCGTTCGCCGTCGTCTTCGCGTCCTCGGCCGAGACGAACTCGAACGCCAGCTCGGCGGTGAACTTGTCCTTCGTGAAGTTCGTGATCGCCATGCCCATGATCTGCGTGTGCTCGACGATCGCCCCGACCAGCATCCCGATCTGGGCGTAGACGGACTGGTAGTCGCGGTTGAACAGCCGCTTGTCGAGGATGTCGGCATACAGGATGCCCGGCGGGTTCTTGTCGTCCTCGTCCAGGTGGTTGAGCATCCGCTTCAGCTCCGGCTTCACGGACCGGAAGCTGGGGACCGACGTGTAGAGCTTCGGCGGGGCCTTCGCCGCCGGCGGGGCCGCGCCGCCTTCGCCGCCCGGCCCCATCGGGCCGAAGCCCATCGGCCCCATCGGCCGGCCGCCGCCCGGCGGTCCCATCGGCCGGCCCATCGGGTTGCCCGGCCCCATCGGGCCAGCGCCTTCCTCGCCGGGGCCGCCGCCCGCCGCCGGCGGGGGGGCGGCCGGCGCGGCCGGGGCAGTGAGTTGCGTTTGGAACGGCGGGTAGCCGTTGTCGCCGATGTCGAACAGGAACCGCTCCAGCCATTCCACGTCGCCGATCAGCACGGTTTGGCTGTCGTACACGCACATGGCGAGCGGCCGTTCCTGCCACCGCTTCTTGTCCTCGTCCGTGATCGGCATCCCGGCCTGACCGAGCAGGGCTTCCGTGGACAGCGCCCGGCTGATGGCCGTCACGAACGGGTTCGTCTTGATGACCGCGTAGTGCCGGTTGTTGATCGGCGAACTCTTTCCGGCCGTGAACTCCGTCCGGTCCGACATGGCGTTCAGCGACGGGACCGGGGCCTTCGTCCGGAGGACGGCGAACGGCTGCCGGTCGTTCCCCACCAGGGCCAGGATGACCTGGGTGATGTCCGTGGCGTCGAACTGCATCGAGTTGCGGAAGAAGTCGAGCGTCTGGCGGTCGAAGAACGCGCTGTAGAACGGCGTGTTCTGGAGCCGCGACAGGTTGAGTTGCAGCACCGCCCGGCTCTCGCCCGGCAGGAGGTTCGTGATGTCCTTGAGCTGGCCCGCCGCGACCGGGACCGGGGCCTCCACCTTCGCGGCGGCGGCCGGGGTGTTGTTGCCGGGGTTCATCGGCGGGGCGATCATCGGCGGGGCGATGGCCGGGTCGCCTTCCGGCTTGGTCGGGTCCCCTTCCGGCTTCTTGGTCGGGTCGCCTTCCTTCATGGGGTCGGCCATCGGGTCCGGCTGCGGTTGCGGCTGGGGCTGCGGCCGTG
Source organism: Limnoglobus sp. (assembly GCF_059499385.1). Classification (NCBI taxonomy): domain Bacteria; kingdom Pseudomonadati; phylum Planctomycetota; class Planctomycetia; order Gemmatales; family Gemmataceae; genus Limnoglobus; species Limnoglobus sp. The sequence goes on from NZ_JCABYM010000028.1 coordinate 59,066, forward strand.
TCGCGACCGGCTGCTTCGGCTTCGGCTTCTCGTCCTCGGAAAACATCAGGAACCCGACGACGCCGAGGATTAGGAGTGCGGCCACGCCGACGCCGGCCCCGATCAGCACCTTCGGGTTGGTCTTCTTTTTCGCCTTCTTGGCCGGCACTTCCGCCGTCGCGGTGTCGTCGCCGGCGGTCGCGTTCGGGTCCGGAACCTTGAACCGGTACTTGCACTTCGTGCAGTCGATCTTCTTGCCGATCATGCCCTCGTTTTTGACGAGAACGTCGGCTTCGCAACTCGGGCAGGTTACGCTGAAGCTCTTGGCCATGGGGTCACTCCCGGCGGGCGGATCGGCCGGCGGTTGAGTCCAGAGGAGGAGATGGGTACGAGATCAATTAAGTTTGCATCTTACCCGTCGGTCACGGGTTCGGGCAAAGCCAATTTCGCACTTTGCCCCAACATGTTACGCAGTTCCCCCGCGTTTCGTTGGCGCGAACGGGACGGTTCGACCCGGATAATCGGTCAATCCCGCAGCTTCATCGAGACGTACTTCGTCTCCAGGTACGCCTCCAGCCCCTCGTGGGCGCACTCGCGGCCGAGGCCGGACTCCTTCATCCCGCCGAACGGGCACTGCGGCGTCGCCGGGACCGGGTCGTTCACGCCGATGATCCCGGCCTCGATCCCCTCGGCCATCTTCATGGCGACGCTCAGGTCGTTCGTGAACACGTAGGCGGCGAGGCCGTACCGGGTGTTGTTCGCCGCCGCGATCACCTCGTCCAGCTTCGAGAAGTCGAGGATCGGCATGACCGGTGCGAACGGCTCCTCGGTCAGCACCTTGCAGTTCTCGTTCAGCCCCTTCAGGACCGTCGGCTCGAAGAAGTAGCCCTTGCCGAACTTGTCGGACCGCTTGCCGCCGGTGAGGACGTTCGCGCCGTTGGCCTTCGCGTCGCCGATCAGGTCGAGCGTGCCGTCCATCGCCTTCTTCTCGAACATCGGGCCGACGACCGTGTCCGCGTCCAGCCCGTTGCCGAGCTTCAGCTTCTTCGCCTCCTCGACGGCCACCTCCGTGAACCGCTTCTCGATGTCCTTGTGGACGAAGAACCGGCTCGGGCTGATGCACACCTGCCCGTTGTTGCGGAACTTGCCGAGGACGGCCGCCTTCGCGACGACCTCCGGGTCGGCGTCCGAGAAGACGATGAACGGGGCGTGCCCGCCGAGTTCGAGGCTGAGCCGCTTCACCTGGTCGGCGGCCTGCCGCATGAGCTGCTTGCCCACGTCCGTCGAGCCGGTGAAGCTGATCTTCCGCACGCGGGCGTCGGCCATGAAGGCGTCCGAGATTTCGCTCGCGCTGCCGATGACGAGGTTCGCGCAGCCCGGCGGCAGCCCGGCGTCCTGGAGGCACTCGAACAGCCCGATGAGGGACAGCGGCGTCTGGCTGGCGGGCTTCGCGACAACGGTGCAGCCGACGGCGAGCGCCGGGGCGATCTTGCGGGCCTGGAGCATCATCGGGAAGTTCCACGGCCCGATGCTGCCAACGACGCCGACCGGGTGCTTGAGGACGAGGTGTCGCTTGCCGGGAACGCTGTTCGGGATGACCTGCCCATAGGCCCGCTTGCCTTCCTCCGCGAACCACTCGAACGTGTCGGCCGTGGCGTTGACCTCGCCCTTCGCCTCGGCGACCGGCTTGCCTTGCTCCATCGTCATCGTGCGGGCGAGGCCGTCGGCCCGCTCGCGGAGGAGGTCGGCGGTCTTCTTGAGAATCTTGGCGCGGTCGTAGGCGGTGAGCTTCATCCACGCCGGCATCGCGGCGGCGGCGGTGTCGATGGCCTGCTGGATGTCGGCCTTCGTGCCGACGGCGACTTCGGCGATGGCGTCCTCGGTCGCGGGGTTCTCGACGGCGAGCTTCTTGCCCGCGGAGCCGTCGGCCCACTTGCCGTTGATGAAGAGTTGCCGCTTCTGGACCGCGATGCCGGACATGATGACGCCCTCGGTGGTAGTGAGGGTATCGTATGGCGGGCGAAGGGAGATGTTTAGCCGCGACGCGAAGCCTTTACAAAGCGGAGCGCGGCGACCAGACTTCCGAAGTCCGGCTTCGACTTCGGAAGTCGATGCGGAGGAGGGGCGGTTGACACCGCAACGAACGCTTACGCGCGGGATGGACTTCCGAAGTCGAAGCCGGACTTCGGAAGTCTGAGCCTTTTCCCGTCGGTCACTTGATGCAGTACAGGCTATCCACGCCGCGGAGGATGATGCTCCCGCCCGCGACGGCCGGACTGGACCAGTACACGTCCTTGCCGAGCGCGTTCTTACCCAGCACCTCGAACGACGGCCCGGCCTTGAGTACGTGCGTAACGCCGTTCTCGTCGATGGCGAACACCTTGCCGTCCGCGGCCCACGGCGACGCCCAGAACGCGGCCGCGTTCGGGAGCCGCTCCTTGCTGTACGCCGGCTTGCCGGTCTTCGCGTCCAGGCACGAGACCAGCCCGCCGTTCCGCTCGAATGCGTACACGTAGCCGTCGTACACGAGCGGCGACGCCGCCCCCGGCGCGGTCCGGGCCGCCGACCACGCGACCCCGGCGTTCGACGTTTCGCCTTGCTTCAAGCTGATGTCCCCGGTCGTACCCGCGTTGATCGCGTACAGGGTTCCCCCGCCGCCCGCGCCGAACCCGCCGGGACGGCCACCGCCGCCCGGTTGGCCGCCGCCACCCGGCGGGCCACCGCCGCCTGGCCGCCCGCCGCCGCCCATCCCCGTGCCGACGTATAGCCGCTCCTCGTCCCCGACCGGCGAAGCATTCGCCTGCCCGCCTCCGACGGCCAGTTCCCAGATCACCTTCCCGTCCGCCGGGTTGTACGAAATGACCTTCTGGCTCGCGCCGACGACCAGTTCCGTGCGGCCCTTCGTCTTCCAGACGTAGGGCGTGCTCCACGTCGAGCGTTCCTTGCGGTCGATCTTCCACTTCTGCTCGCCGGTCTTCGCGTCGAGCGCGAGGAGGAACGACTTCTCCTCGTTGTCGCTGAGGACGAACAGTGTGTCGTCGTGCAGCACCGGCGAGCTGGACGTGCCCCAGCCGGCCATCATCGGGAACGCGCCGACCTCCTTTTTCCACACTTCTTTGCCCGCGAGGTCGTAGGCGATCACGGTCCCGCTCGCGCCGAAGTAGGCATATACCCGTTCGCCGTCGGACACCGGCGTCTCGCTGGCGAACGTGTTGCTGTTGTGCGAGCCGTACTTCGGCTTCCCCTCGGCCGCGGTCTTCGCCCAGACCTCCTTGCCGGTCGCGCGGTCGAGGCAGACGACCTTCCAGGTGTAAACCTTGTCCGGCCCCGCGCCGCGGCCGCCACCGCCGGGGAAGCCGCCACCACCCGGCGGGCGACCGCCACCGCCGCCGAACCCGCCGCCGCCCCGCGGCTTCGGCTGGCCTTCGGCCACGGCCGTCGTCACGATGACCTTGTCCCCGACGACGATCGGGCACGACCACGCCACGCCGGGCACGGCCACCTTCCACGCCACGTTCTTGTCGGCCGACCACTCGGTCGGCGGCTTCACGTCGGTCACGACGCCGTTCGCGTTCGGCCCGCGGAACTGCGGCCAGTCGCCCGCGTGTGCGGTTGCCAGGGTGAACGCGCCGAACGACGCGAGGAGCCATCGGGATTTCATGAGACGCCTCCGAAAGGGGTATCCGTCCTAAACGGCGACATTCTCGACCCGTCGCCGTGAGGATTCGATGAGACAAACGAAAAAGCCCGCGGCGTCGCCGCGGGCTTCGAGTTGCGAACCGGTGCGGTTACTTCTTCTTTTTCAGCGTGAACGCGAACGCCTTGTCGTCGTCGAACTTCTTCGGCCGGTCGCCGCCCATGCCGTCGTAGGTGAGCTTCAGGTCCTCGCCGCTCAGCTCGATGATGCCCTTCGCCTTCGACCCCTTCAGCCCGTCGATGGCGGACTCGGTAATCTCCATATCGATGGCCGCGGGCGAGGCCTTCGCGTCCACGGTGTACGTGAAGACGAACTGCGTCTTGCCGTCTTCCTTCAGGGTGATCTTGTCCTTCGAGATCGTGTACGTCCCCTTCTTGGCGTCGTCGCCGATGTCCTTGCCGGCCTTCTTGCCGCCGGTGATCGTCCAGTCGCCGACGACCTTCTCGGCGTCGAACTTCGCTTCCTTCTTGTCCTCGGCGACGACCGGAACCACCAGAGCCACGACCACGGCGAACGCCAACGCGCGAACTGCCTTCATGACGGATCTCCATCCGAGCGATGTGACGCGGCGACGGAGGACCACCCTCGTGCCGCCCTCTGAGTGTATGTACACGCGCGACGACGGCAACCGGGCGGACGGAACTCGCGGAAACTTCACGCGGCGGTCAGTAGCTGCGGGTGGTGAATCTCAACAACGACAGTCCCAACAAGATGACGAGGTACGTTCCGGCGACCGCCAGCACTTCACCCCACGAGATGGCCCGCAGCTTCATCCCCTCCTGGCGCTGCTCGCCTTCGGAGAGCAAGTCGCGGCTGACTAAGTTGCCGGTCAGGGTGTCCAGGTCCTTGGTCCGCGGGGTGAAGGTGTTGAGAATCTTGAAGACCTTCACGAGCGTCGCCGGCGGTTTTGGCGGGCCTTGGAACTCCGGCTCCTCGGAGTCATCTTCCTTCTTCTCGGCCTTCTTCGGCGGGTCGGCCTTCTGCCGGGCCTGACGCGGCGGAGCCTGGATTTCGAGGTTGTCGAGCACGGTTAGGATGTTGTGGACGTACCCGATGAGCCAGATCACGAACCAGAACACGATCGTGACAACGATGCTGACGATGGCGTTGCGGGTCAGCACACCGAAGAGGGTCGAGCAACCGTAGAGGATGGCGAAGTAGAACGTCACGCCGGGGACGCAGTAGAGCAGGCCCGGTGCCCACACGCCGGTCCGTAGGCCGATGGCGAGCCAGATGCCGCCATAGGCAACGGCCGCGAGGACGAACACGAAGATGAGGCCGCCGATGTACTTGTACAGCAGTATGGTGGACCGCGCCAGCGGCTTCGTCAGCAGCAGGTCGATGGCCCCCTTGCGGAGCATGTTCGGGATGAACCCGGCCGTGACGATCACGCCGGCCATCAGCACGACCCACGCTCCGAGGCCGTTGACGATGTTGTTCTCGATGAGGTGGATCAACTGACCGAGCGGCATTTCGAGGAACGACAACGGCACGCTCCCGAAGAACAGGCTCGGCCGGTGCGGCCAGGCGAGCGGGCTACTCGCCCCGGAGGTCGTGACCCGGAACTCGCCGTCGCCGACCTTCTCGACGCTCGAGACGTTCAGCCGCGTGATCGTCTTGAGTTGGGCGGCGAGAAACTCCTTCGCCAATTCGTCGGTGTACTTCGGCTTATCCCCCTCGCTCGGTCCGGCCCAGGTTCGCACGGCCTCCTTGAACGGGTCGCGGAAGAGGTCGTTGAAGTCGATCTTGTTCGGCTTCCCCTCACCGACTTCCCGGCCGATCCCGCCGAACTGGCCCGAGGAGACGGCGAGCGTGAACGCGATGTCGTCCTTCCAAGGGTCGCCGCCCTTCGCCGCGGTGGACACGTCCTTCGCGGTCGTGGTGAAGCCGTAGACGATGATCCGCTGCCCGGTCCCGCGGTCCGGCGATACGGTCTGAACCGGCCCTGGGTTCCCCGGACCGCCGCCCGTCGGGATCATCTTCGCGACGGCCTGTTCCGTGGGCGTGGGTTTGAACGAGATGCTGAAGACGAGCAGCGTGACGATGCCGGAGAGGACCAGCATGACGGTGAAAATCCACCCGTCCACCGCCTCCTTATAGGAGTCCTTCAGCATCGCGAGGAACTTGTTCACGCCCCCACCTCTCTGACTTTCTTCCGGCGGCCGTCCGTGCCGGGGTCGTCCTGGTCCACCATCTGCACGAAGACGTCTTCGAGCGATTGCTTCTTCTCGACGAGATGCCGCAACTTTAGCCCGCGCTCGTTGAGAAGGGAAAGGACCTGGTCGATGTTCGACGGGTCGTTCAGGACGACTTCCCAACGGCCGTCGATCTTCTCGGCCCGGTAACCGAGCTTCGCGACTTCTTCGGTCGGGAACTCCTGGCCCTTCGCAAGGCCGATCTGGTAGCGGCCTTCCTGCCGCGTCAGTTCGGCGACGGTCCCTTGTTGCATCAACTCGCCGCGCTGAAGGATGGCGACGCGGTTGCACATCAACTCGACTTCGCCGAGCAGGTGCGAGTTCACGAACACCGTCTTCCCCTGGTCGCGGAGCTTCTCGAACAATTCGCGAAGCTCTTTGCGGCCGACCGGGTCCACGCCGTCCGTCGGCTCGTCCAGGAATATCACGTCCGGGTCGTGGAAGATCGCCTGCGCGATCCCCAGCCGCTGCTTCATCCCCTTCGAGTACGTGCGGAGCTTGTAGTCCATCCGCTTGCGGATGCCGACGGTTTCCAGCACTTCGGGAATCTTCCGCCGCCGCTCGGACCGCGCCATGCCGTAGAGCTGGCCGTAGAAGTCGAGCAGGTTCGCGCCGGTGTGGTACTGCGGGAACTGGTGGTCTTCGGGCAGGTAACCGACCCGCGTGCGGATGCCGGAGCGGCCGGCCGGCTCGCCGAGGAGCGTCGCGCCGCCGTCGGTCTTGCGGACGATGCCGAGGAGGATTTTGATGAGCGTCGATTTCCCGGCCCCGTTCTGGCCGAGCAGCCCGAAGATTTCGCCGCGGTTCACGGCCAGCGACACGCCCTTGAGGGCCTCGACCGCGCCGTACGTCTTCCGCAGGCGGTCGGTGACTATCACCGCGTTTTCGGCAGACACGGGCGGCCTCCGGGGGATCGCGTATAACTCCTGTGATACGGGATTCGCCGCGGCCGCCTACAAATTGAATCGGCGGGCCACTTTCCTTCCAACGGGGCGTGTATCATGGCGAAGCTAACGGTCGAGGGCGTGGGCGAGTTCGACGTGGCCGACGGCAAGCGGCTGGTCCTGGCCCTGACGGACGACGCGAAGGTGGACCAGCTCCACGCCTGCGGCGGCAATGCCCGATGTACGACGTGCCGCGTCGAGTTCGTGACCGGCGAGCCGGCGCAGATCACAGAGGCGGAGAAGACGGTCCTAGCCGCGAAGGGCGTCACCGGCGTGCGGCTGAGTTGCCAGATCGCGTGCGACCACGACATGAGCGTGAAGGTGATCTCGCGGCTGGCCGGCAGCGGCCGGGCCGACGCCGGGAAGCGGCCGACGGACGCTATCGCCCCGCCGCCGGCGTGGGTGGCGAAGTAAGAGGCGAACGGCACGGCGTGAGCGTGCCGGTTTCTCCCGGCAGGTAACACGGGCACGCTCACGCCGTGCCGTTCGCCGTGCATCTGACCTTCGCGCGGGTCGCAACCGGCGGCAAAATACGGGGTAATGCGAATCCTCCACACCGCCGACTGGCACCTCGGCGACCGCCTCGGGCGGATCGACCGGACCGACGACCTCCGCAAGGCCGTCGAGCGGCTCGCCGCCCACCTCCGCGAAACGAAGGCGGACGTGCTGCTCGTCGCCGGCGACCTGTTCAGCGAACTCGCCCGGCCGGACGGCCTCCGCGAGACGATCCGGCACTGGCAAGACGTGTTCGCCGGGTTCCTCGCCGGCGGCGGCACCATCCTCACGCTGACCGGCAACCATGACAACGAGAACTTCTGCCGGACGCTGACACACGCCATGTCGCTGGCCGCGCCGACCGTCGGCGAGGTGGGCCAGAGCGTCCCGCCCGGCCGCCTCTACCTCGCCGCCGAGCCGACGTTCCTGCAACTGTGCGGCGTCCAGTTCGTGCTGATGCCGTACCCCACGCCGACGCGCTACCTCAAGGGCGAGGCCGGGCAGAAGTACTCGTCGCCGGAGGAGAAGCAGAAGCTGCTCAACGCCGCGTTCGAGCGCACGCTCCTGGAGTTCCGCGAACACCCGCGTTTCCAGAAGCTGCCGACCGTGCTTTCGGCGCACGCCACCGTCCGCGGGGCGGTCATGGGGTTCGACGCCCGGTTCAAGCCGGACGACGACGTGCTGGTGAGCGAGGCCCGGCTGCACGAGGACTACGACTACGTCGCCCTCGGCCACATCCACAAGCCGCAGTTCCTCGGCGGGCACGCCCACGTCCGGTACAGCGGCAGCATCGAGAAGATGGACCTCGGCGAGCAGAACGACGCGAAGGGCGTCGTCCTCTTTGAATTGGATGAAAAGGGCCGCGTCGGCGAGATCGTTACGCTGCCGCTGCCGTCCACGCCGGTCTACGAGTTGCAGATTGCGAACCCGGCCGAGGACATCCCGCGGCTGCGGGCGGAGCAGGGCGGGCCGTGCGACGACCTCGTGAGCCTGCACATCGGCTACACGTCCGGTCGGGACAACCTCGAAGAAATCCTACGCGAGCTGGACCAGCTCTTCCCGCGGTGGTACGCCCGCGACTGGAAGGAGGCGGGCGAACTCGGCCCGACGCTGACCGTGGACGAGGCGGACCGGTCGAAGAGTTTTTCCGACACCGTCCGCGGCTACGTCGATGCCGAGCTGACGAACCACGACGACGCCGAGCGCGGCGAGCTGCTGGCCCGGCTCGACGGCTTGCTCCAGGAGATGGACTGACCCGTGATCCCGCAGCGCGTGAAACTGTCCGGCTTCCTCTCGTACAAGGACGAGCAGGAGATCCCGTTCGCCGGGGCGTCCGTCTGGATGCTCGCCGGGACGAACGGGTCCGGGAAGTCGTCCATCTTCGACGCCGTCACGTATGCGCTGTTCGGCCACCACCGCGGCGGCAGCCAGAACGCCATCGAACTCATCAACAAGGATTCGACTTCTCTCGCCGTCGAGTTCGACTTCACGTCCGACGGCGTGCTGTTCCGCATCCGCCGGACGCTGAAACGGTCCGCGAAGGGGACGGCCAGCGGCACGCAGCAGATCTTCCGCTCGCTGGGCGGCGACGACTGGGAGGCCGTCGAGGACACGAACAAGAAGGTGGACTTCGACAAGTGGGTCCACGAGCACATCGGCCTGACCTACGAGACGTTCACGTCGTCCGTGCTGCTGCTCCAGGGGAAGGCCGAGAAGCTGCTCGACAGCAAGCCGAGCGGCCGCGCGGAGGTGCTGGCGGGCATCGTCGATCTCGAGCGCTACCAGCGACTGTACGAGCGGGCGAACCAGAAGAAGCTCGCGCTGAAGGGGCAGCTCGAAGCGCTGTCGCACCAGCAGAGCGCCGTGCCGGAGGTGAGCGAGTTCGAGTACGCCGCGGCGGTCGAGGCCATCGACAGCGTCGAGGACGAGCGGCTGGCGGCGCAGCGGGAACTCGACGCGCTCCGCGACTTGGAGGTGCAGTCGCGGAAGTGGGCCGACGCGCAGACGCGGCTGGCCGCCACGCGGGAGAAACTGCGGCAGGCGGAATCGCTGCTCGGTTCGGCCGTGAAGATCGAGAAGGCGTTCGCTCGGATGGCGGAGCTGAAGGACGCGCTCCCGGCGGCGTCGGCGGTCGTGACGACCCGCGCGAAACTACTCGAATCCGAGCGGAAGACGGAACGCCTTCAACGGGATCGCGACGACGCGACGGAGCGCCGCACGCTCGCGGACAACACGCTCAGCACGGCGAAACAGAAGCGCGAAACTTTGAAAAAACAACGTGACAAGGATGAGGAGACGCTTGCGAAAACCGTCGCCCGCCTCCGCGAACTCGCGGGCGTGCTGCGTTCTGTCGAACTCGCCGAGGAGCAGGAAACCCGCGTCACGAACTTCGACAAGGATTTGTCCAAGCTCCCGGCCGATCCCGCGTCAGAAGTGCGGACGGCGCAGGACGAACTCGACCGGCTGCAGGAACTCGGCCGCGTCCTGCCGGTGCTGCAACGGGTCCACGACGAGCGGACGGAACTGAAGGGTGCGAATCAACGGCAGCAGGTTTCGCAGAAGCGAGCCGACGAGATCAAGGTTCTCGGCGAGACGAAGCGCGACGCGATGAAGAAACTGGCGGACGAACTGGCCGACGCGAAGGCCGCCCGCGCCGCGGCCGACGAGCGCGCCGCCGGGGCCGCCGTCCTCGCCCGACAGGCGAAGGAACTGCTCGCGGAGTTCTCGTCACTGACCGGCGAGAAGTCCTGCCGCGCGTGCGGGCAGCCGCTGACGCCGCAGCACTTCGAGGAGGAGAAGAGCCGCCGCACGGAGGAGGCAAAGGTCGCCGAGCAGAAGTTGACGGCGGCGACGACCGCCCAGCGTGCGGCGACGGCCCGCGAGAAGGAACTGCACGACCGCGAGCAGGACGGCAAGGCGGAACTCGACAAGCTCCGCGAGGACTACAAGGACGCGGACACGGAACGCAAGCAGGCCGCGGCCGACATCACCCGCCATTTGAAGACGCTGAAGCTCGCCTACGCGGAACTGCCGCCGTACCTGGCGAAGAAGATTTCGCCGTCGGAACCCGCGGACTGGCCGGCGACGGCGTTCCCGGCCCGCGACGAACTCGCCCGCATGAACCAGGACGCGGCCGGCCTCGACGCCGCCCGGCGGACGCTCCGCGCCGCGACGGACACGCTCGACAAGTGGAAGCAACTCCGGGCCGAGCGGGACGCCGCGAAGCAAACGCTCGCCAAGCTGAAGGCCAGTTTGCCGAAGGAAAACCTTCTCACACTTCGTGAGGAGAGCGGCAACCTGCAGGCGGGCGAGACGAGCTTACAGAACGCCATCCGTTCGACGAAGACGAACCTCGGAATGATCGAGACGGAGATCGACCGCCTCGGCCGGGAGTCGCACGCGGCCGTCACCACGCTCACGGAGATCGTCGGCAAGTTCCACACGGAGGACGTGACCCGCACGCACTGCCGGGAGACGATCGACCGCGAGATGAGGAAGCTCGACCCGGCGTGGCAGATGCGGGTCGAGAAGGCGGGCATGGCCGAGTACCACGGGTGGAAGGCCGAGTACGACGACCTCGTCGCCGCCGACACGGAGGTGACGTACCGCAAGCTCGAAGTCGCCCGCGGCGGCCTCGACGCCATCCGCGGCGAGATTCGCAGGCAGGAAACGGAAGCGAACGAGTTCCCCGAAACGGCCCGACTTCAACCGGATGAGGTGAAGCAGCGGATCGCGACGGCCCGCGGCGCGCTCGACGAGAAGGACAAGGAACTGCGGGACGCGCAGCGGCGGAAGTCCGTCTTCGACGGCCACCGCGAACAGCGAACGAAGCTCGGCGAGCAGTGGAAGGCGGCCGAGGCGGAGTTCAACCGGTTCAAGATTCTCTCCGAACTGCTCGGCCGCGACCGGCTCCAGCGGCACCTCGTCCGGCAAGCCGAGCGGCAGATCGTGGACTACGGCAACGCCGTCCTCGACCGGCTGTCCGGCGGGCAATTGTTCCTCAAGCTCGTCGGCGGCGACGAGGGGGCCGGCACGGACCGCGCCCTGGATTTGGAGTGCTACAACCGCACGACCGGCGGCGCGCCGATAAACGTCCTGTTCCTGTCCGGCAGCCAGAAGTTCCGGGTGGCTGTCAGCCTCGCACTCGGCATCGGGCAGTACGCCAGCCGCCAGCACCGGCCGATCGAGAGCGTCATCATCGACGAGGGGTTCGGCTGCCTCGACCGCCAGGGCCGGCAGGTGATGATCCAGGAGCTGCAGAACCTCCGCGGCCACCTGCACTGCATCCTGTTGGTGAGCCACCAGGAGGAGTTCGCCGAGGCGTTCAACGACGGCTACCACTTCTCGCTGGAGAACGGCGCGACGCGGGTGAAGCGGTTCCAGCGGTAGCAGTACTTTTTGGAACCCAGAGCGGAAGCGACGGGGTGTGGGATCAGCCCCCACACCCCGTCGCTTCCGCTCTGGGTTCCACGATGAGTCGTATCATTCCCGCATGAACTACCTGCAGCGCACCCTGTCCAGTCCGCGGTGGCAGTGGCTGAACCGGCTGATCGGCCCGTTCGTCTGGTCCGGCGGCCCGGACAACCAGTGGCTGCGGGTCGTCATGAACCGCGAGACCGAGAATCTCGTCGCCGGGCTGAAGCCGGAGACGCTGAAGGCGCTCGAAATCTCCGGCAACAACTGGGACCGCCCGAACCTGTTCCGCGAGTACAAGGCCGTCGATTACCCGGAATACGACGTGTGCGCCGGGCCGTACCCGGACACGTTCGACCTGATCTTCGCCGAGCAGGTCTTCGAGCACCTGCTGTGGCCGTACCGGGCCGGGCGGAACGTCTACCAGATGCTGAACCCCGGCGGGCACTTCCTCATCAGCACGCCGTTCCTGTTGAAGGTCCACAACCACCCGGTCGATTGCTCGCGGTGGACGGAACTCGGCCTCAAGCATTTCCTCGCGGAGTGCGGGTTCGCGCTCGAGAACATCGTCACCGCGTCGTGGGGCAACCGGAAGTGCGTGACGGCGAACCTCGGCCCGCGGTGGGTGATTTACCAGAAGTGGCTGCACTCGCTGCGGAACGAGCCGACGTACCCCATCGTCGTCTGGGCGCTGGCGCGAAAATGAACCGCCGAACCTTCCTTGCAACGATCCCACTCGTGGTGGCCGGCTGCCGACCGCAAGCCGCGCCAGTTCCCGATCGCACGGCCCGCGACGCGCACCTCGCGATGCTCGAAGGCTACCGCCTGCCCGCGACGGCGACGCGGACGACGCCGAAGGCGGCGGTCGATGTCGTCGAGCGGTTCCCGGAGCTGAAGCCGCTCGTGCGGGTCGCGGTGCGGCTGCACCCGCGGTTCGGCGACGAGCCGGGCGTTGGGGAGTCCAAGCTCGGCGGGGCGTTTCTCTGGCCGCTGGCCGACGAATGGCCTCAGTGCCCGGAGTTCCACATTCCGATGACGCCGGTGCTGCAACTGCGGGCCGAGGACGCGCCGCCGCAGTTCCCGATGAAGCCGAAGGCCGAGCTGTTCCAACTCTTCTGGACGCCGCGGGCGACGAAGGCCGGCCCGCCGCACGTCGCGGGCGTCTGGCGGGGCCGCGACGCGACCGGGCCGATCCTGTACCACGGCACGCCGCACGTTTCCGCCGACTGGGGCTTCGTCCCCGTGCCGTGCCGCCTGTTCCCGGAACGGGTCGCGGAGTTGCCGCCGCCGGCGCTCATGCCGAAGCAGATGCGCGACAAGGTCGATGCGTGGACGCCGCCGGTTCCGTTCGCGACGCACCTCGCCGCCGCCCGTGGCACGAAGCTCGGCGGCTGGCCGCGGGTTCCGGACGCCCCGAAGTGCCTGACGTGCGTTCACCCGATGGACTACCTGCTGACGGTCGATTCGTGCGAGTGGACGGCGGCGGGCGCGGCCCGGTGGAAGCCGGCCGAGGACCGCGACGCGGACGGCTTCCGCCGCGCCGCCGGCCTCGACTTCGGCAAGCCCGACACGGCCGTGCAGGTGTACGTCTGCCGCCGCTGCGAGAAGTGGCCGCTGCGGGCGGTAATCGCTTAACCGACGGCGTAATCGGTTAGCTGGCGACTGCGAGGAGACTTAAAACCGAGAACGATGCGATCCTTCGGAATCCCGGCCTCGACCAGCGCCTCTGCTAACGGTCGGTTCGTACCGTCGTACTGAATCCAAACCTTGCCGTCGATCAAATCGGCGTGCAGGATCGCGCCGTGGACGTAGGTGTTGTTTTCCCGACCGAATCGAATGAGTTCAAAGTGCCGGCCGCCCACGTCCTCGACCATCTCGGCCGTGATGCCGTGACCGCCCGTCCACTCGGCGTACTGTTGGAAGACTTGGCGGATGATCGCTTTGTATTCGGCTAGTTGATCCATCGGGTCACCCGACGCGAACTGACATCGAACACGATCAACGGGACAGTGTAGGCCGAGAGAATCGTTCGCCCGAATTCCTGGCTCAGGAAGTCATTATAAACCTCGGATTCCACCGCCATCAAGAGCTTGCGGTCCGGCTCGCGGACGGACAACACGAACCGATAGAGCATGAACTGGCCGAGCGCTTCTTCGAGGTTTCGCACGTCCGAGGGACCGCGGAAGCTTTGTACTTCCACGGCGATCCGTTGCCCGGCCTTCTCCGCCGAGAACGCCGCGTCTTCCGCGGCGAGATCGATCAACACGTCCCGTCCGCCGAACTGCAAGCGCAACGGGTCGGCCGTGATCGTCCACCCGTCGGCGATGAGGGCCTCCCGAACGATGTGATGGTGAATGTTTCGTGCCGACATCACTCGCTCCGTGAAAAAACCTCACGAGCAAGCTCGTGAGGTTTCGCTTTTCTCGCCACTGTCACTTCCGCGCGATGTTCGGCGGCAGGTCGGCCAGTTCCACCGACACCGGGGCGTAGTGGCTGAACTCCATGCTGAAGCTCGCCTTGCCCTGCGTCGCACTCCGCAGGTCGCTGGTGTACCCGAAAAGGTTCGCCAGCGGAATCTTCGCCATCACCTGCGCGACGCCCTTGTCCTCGCTCGTCTCCTCGATGATGCCCCGCTTGCTGCTGATGTTCCCGGTGATCGGCCCCTGGTACTCCTTCGGGGAAACCACCACCACCTTCATGATCGGCTCCAGCAGCGTGATCCCGGCCTTCGACTCGGCCTCCCGGAACGCTTCCAGCGCACACAGGTAGAACGCGTCCTGAGACGAGTCCACGTCGTGGTACTTCCCGAAGTGCAGGTCGAACTCCAGGTCCACGAACGGGAACGGGTACTTGTACCCCTTCTTCGCCGCCTCCCGGAGACCTTCCTCCACGCTCGGGATGTACTCCTTCGGGATCGACCCCTGGGTGATGCTGTTCACGAAGTAGACGTTGTTCGGGTCCGGCTTGACCTTCGGGTCCTTCAGCTCCTCGATCTCGCGGACCTTCTCCTCGATCGCCTCCGGCGTCAGCGGGCTGTACTTCACCACGATGACGGCGAACTTCCCGCGGCCGCCCGTCTGCTTGACGAACTTGTACTCGAAGTCCACAACCTTGCTGAAGCACTGGCGGTACGCGACGCGGGGCTTGCCGAGCTTAATCAACTCGGTGTTCTCCTGCGGCACGCCGATGGCCCGCTTCAGCTTCTCGATGGAGATTTCCAGGTGCAGCTCGCCCATCCCGGAGAGGATCGTTTCCTTCGTCTCCTCGTCCGTGTGCGTCTTCAACGTCGGGTCGTCGCGGACGAGCCGGTTGAGCGCCTCGCCGACCTTCCCGGCGTCGAGCGTCTTGCTGAAGCTCAGCGCCTGCGCGATGACCGGCTTCGGGAACTGGATCGCTTCCAGCGCGATCGGCTGGTCCGGGTCGCACAGCGTGTTCCCGGTGTACGTGTCCGCGAGGCCCATCGCCGCGACGATGTCGCCGGGGCCGGCCTTTTCGAGGTTGATCCGCTTGTCGCCCATCATCCGGTAGAACCGGGCGATCCGCTCCTTCTTGCCGGTCGTCGTGTTCGTGTACGACTCGCCCGGCTTCAGCTCGCCGGAGTAGACGCGGATGTACACGAGGTCGCCGTTCGTCTCGGCGACGGTCTTGAACGCCAGCGCGCTGAGCGGCTCGGACGCCTCCGGCTTCCGCTGCTGGGCCTCCTTCGTCTTCGGGTGCAGCCCGTCCACCGGCGGCCGGTCGAGCGGGCTGGGCAGGCAATCGACGACGAGGTCGAGCAGGTGCTGGACCCCGTGGAACATCTTGCTGCTGCCGCAGTGGACCGGCGTGAAGGTGTTGTCCAGCGTCCCCTTCCGCAGGGCGGCCCGAATCTCATCGTTGCTGACCGGCTTGCCTTCGAGCACGGCTTCCATGATCGCGTCGGACGCGGCCGACACGCCGTCGAGCATCTGCTCGCGGCGCTTCTCGGCCTCGGCCCGGTACTTCTCCGGCACGTCGGTGGTGAAGAACTTGCGGTTCGTCTTGTCCGACAGGTCGCGGGTGATCAGCTTCATCTCGATCAGGTCGATGATGCCTTCCAGCTTGTCGTCCTGCCCGGCGGGGATGGTGACGACGACGGGGTTGGCGTGCAGCTTCGTCTTCATCTGCTCGACGCACGCCCAGAAGTCGGCCCCCATGCGGTCGAGCTTGTTCACGTAGGCGACGCGGGGGACCTTGTACTTGGTCGCCTGCCGCCACACGGTCTCGGACTGCACCTCGACGCCGCCCTTGGCGCAGAACACGCCGACCGCGCCGTCGAGGACGCGGAGCGACCGCTCGACCTCGGCCGTGAAGTCCACGTGGCCGGGGGTGTCGATGATGTTGATGGCGATGTCGTTGTCCGCCCGGTCCTTCCAGTCGATGGACACCGCGGCGGAGTTAATCGTGATGCCCTTCTGGCGTTCGAGCGGGTCGAAGTCGGTGGTCGTGTCCCCGTCGTCCACGTCGCCGACCTTGTGCTTGGTCCCGCTGTAGTACAGAATCCGCTCCGTCGTGGTCGTCTTGCCGGCGTCAACGTGGGCCATGATTCCGATATTGCGTACTTTGTCGAGCATCGTCATCGGCCGGCCTTCTGTGTGAGCCGGCTCCCTTCGCACGAGGAAACAAACGACCGCCGGGGGCACACGCCTCGGTCGGCTTGCGGGACGGAACAGCCATTATTCGTGACACCGGGCGGACCGCCAAGTTCGCCCACGCACGGAAGAGAGGCTACGAGTTAATCGTATGCCGAAGAGATTGATCGTCCACCGGCCCGCGAGAAGGTTCCGTGAGGCCCGTTTTGCACTGGAATCCCGCCCCCGCTTCCCGTCAAATCGGGGAAAGACTCGCGGACCAACCCATGTCCAACGAAGCGCAGACGATCGACCACATCGACACGAACGAACCCGACGCCCCGGCCGGGCGACGGCCGGCGAAACCGGTCGTCTCGCCGGCCGGGTTCGAGGTCCACGAGGAAATCGGGCAGGGCGGCATGGGCGTCGTCTACCGTGCCCGCGACCTGACGCTGAACCGCGAAGTCGCGATCAAGGTTCTGCAGGACCGTTATCCCGCCGGGTCGGCGACGGCGGCCCGGTTCGTCGAAGAAGCCCAGATCACGAGCCAACTCCAGCACCCCGGCATCCCGGCCGTGTATCAGGTTGGCCAGCTGCCGGACGAGCGGCCGTACCTGGCGATGAAGCTGATCCGCGGGGAAACCCTCGAAGAGAAACTGAAATTAGCAACCCCGGTCAGCCCGCTGCCGGTCATGGAGGCCATCGCCCAGGCCGTCGGGTTCGCGCACTCGCAGGGGGTCATTCACCGCGACCTGAAGCCGGCGAACGTCATGGTCGGCCGCTTCGGCGAGGTGCAGGTCATGGACTGGGGGTTGGCGAAGCACCTCTCGGCCCCGGAGCGGACCGAGCCGCACGCCGACCTCGCGACTCATCGCGACGCCGACGGGTCGTTCACCCAGGCCGGGTCGGTCATGGGCACGCCGGCGTACATGCCGCCGGAGCAGGCGAACGGCGACATCGAACAGATCGACCAGCGGGCGGACGTATTCGGCCTCGGCGCGATCCTCTGCACGATCCTCACCGGCCATCCGCCCTACACCGGGGAGTCGGCGGCATCCCTCCGCGCGGCGGCCTCCCGCGGCGACACGGCCGACGCCTTCCGCCGGCTCGACGCCGCGGCCGTCGATCCCGAAATCGTCGCCCTCTGCAAGGCGTGCCTGAGCTTCGATCCGAAGGACCGCCCGGCGGACGGCACGGCGGTCGCCGAAAGAATTGCGGCCATCCGCGCCTCCGCCGACGACCGCGCCCGGCAGGCCGAGGTCAGCCGGGCGGCGGCGGAAGTCCGGTCGGCGGAGCAGCAGAAGCGGCGGCGGGCGATGTTCGTCGCCGCGTTCGCGATCAGCGCGGCGTTCGCCGTCGGCATCGTCGGGACGACCCTCGGCATGATCCGAGCGAGGGCGGCCCGCTCCGACGCCGAGAGTGCGAAGCAAGGCGAAGCCGACCAGCGGCAGAAGGCCCAGGACCGGCTCGTGAAGGCGGTGAGCGCCGTCGAGCAGCTGATGACGCGGGTGAGCGGCGAGCGGTGGGCGGCGCGGCCGGAGATGCAGGCCGAGCGGCGGGAGATGCTCGAAGAGGCCGTCGCCTTCTTCCGCAGCTTCGACGAGGCCGACAGCCGCGACCCGGCGGTGCGGCGGCAAACGGCGCGGGCGTACCTGCTCACCGGGGTCGCCTACATATCCCTCGGTGAGTACGACGAGTGCGCCGGGGCCGTCGGCCCGGCCCGCGACCTGTACGCCGGGTTGGTCGCCGAGTTCCCGGCCGACATGCCGTCCCGCCGCGGGCTGGTCGAGTCGGTCGCGTTGCAAGGCCACGTCGCCGCCATCGCCGCCGACTACGCGACGGCCCAGGAGAAGTACGCCGAGGCGCTCCGGCTCGCGGAGGCGGCGAGCGGCATCGACCCGACCTCGGAAGACGCGAAGGTCGCCGTCGCGGAGATGAACACGTCGCTCGCGCTCTTCTACAGCTTCCAACAACCCGAGAAGAGCGTCGAGTTCCACAACAAGGCGCTCGCCATCGGCGAACAACTGACCGGCGGCGGGCGGGCCTCCTTCCGCGGCAGGCTCGTCGTCTTCAGCGCGCTCGTCAACCTGGCCACGACCGACATCCAAACGGGCCGGGTCGGGCCGGCCCTGCAAAAGTTCGACCGCGCCCACGGGATGATTCCGGGGATGGACGCCGTGCCGCCACCGTCCGCCCGCGCCGCCGAGAGTTACGGCCTCGCGAAGGCCACGCTCGGCGTCTTCCGCGGGATGTTGCTGTACCGCACGGGGAAGAAGCCGGACGGGCTGGCGGGCATCCGCGGCGGCCTCGAACTGATCGACCGACTGCTGGTGGTTCAACCGAAGTCGTTCCCGCTACGGGTCAAGAAGCTGCAATTCCTGGCGACCTACGCCGACCTGCTGATGCGGGACAACGACCGGGCCGAGGCGGAGAAGGTGTTCGGCATTCTCAAACAAGAAGAGGAGCGGATGGTCGCCGAGTCGCCGTCCGCCGGGTGGGTCCGGCGGATCGGGATGTTGCAGCGGTCGATGTTCCTCGTCGCGCAGGCCGCCGACGGCCTCGCCGACGCGGTCGAGAGGTCGGCCGAGGAACTGTTGAAGACGCAAGAGCCGCAACTGGGGTTGATCGTGCAGTACAACGTCGCGTGCGCTTACTCCCAACTCGCGAAGTCCGCGCCGACGGCCGACCGGGGCAAGTACGCCGACCGCGCGGTCACCCTGTTGGAGGACCTCAAGGCGAAGGGGTACTACAAGAGCGCGGGCAACGTCCGCCACCTCGCCGCGGACACGGACTTCGACCCGATCCGCGGCCACGACGGGTTCAAGAAGTTCGTGGCCGCGTTACCGAAGTCGGACGAGCCGAAGAAGAACTGACGGCGCTACTTCTTCTCGGCGAGGTTCACGAGCTTGCCGACGGACTTCGAGTTGTTGTTGCCGACCTCGTCGAGTTCCGTGCCGGTGTCCTTGAGCGTCCACTTCAACACTTTCGTGTTGTTCGGCAGCCCCTTCTCCGGCTGACTGAGCAGAATCACGCCGCGGTCGTATGACCAGACGGCGGTGCCGTCCGGCTCGGTGTACCGGCCGTTCGAGTAGAGGTAGGCCACCCACTTGCCCGTCCACGTAACCCCGGTTATTTCCCACCGCGCCACGAGCTTCGGGGCGAGGGCATCCTTCTTCAACTTGAGAACCGCGGCCGCTTGCGTGTCCTCCTTCGCCTTCGTGTGGGCGTCGATCACCTTGTCGAACGCCTCGGCCAGCGCCTTCTCGGCGGCCAGCCGGGTGCGGATGAATTCCACGAGGGCCGGCCGCGACAGGGCCGACCACGGGTACCACCCGTGCTGCTCGAACGCCGTTTTCTCGGCCTTGAGCTGTTCGATGAGCTTCTGCTTCTCCTCCGCCTTCTTCGACGATTGGCGGATGAGGTCCGTGTTCTTCTCGAACGCGGCCGCGAGTGCCTTCTCGGCCTTCTCGATGGCTTGCGTGTAGGCGGTCTGGGCCTTGTCCAGTTGCTCGTCGGCGGCAGCGGCGTGCGGGACCGCGAGCACGACGAGGAGTGCGAATAGTCTCATCTCGGATTCGCTCCCGCGTTTGGGACGGTCGGCGTGTCAGGTTTCGCCCGGCGGTCGTGGCCCCAACCGGGCGACCGCCGATTCGAGCCACGCCGTGCGCTCGGGTTCCGTGGCCGCGAACGCGGCCCACTCCTGGCGAATGAGATTCACGTCGATCTCGTTCCGGTTGGCGATCAACAGCGTTTCCATGTCCGCCAGATCTTCCGCGCGGAACGACAGGAGTTTCGTGAGGATCAGCCCTTCCGGGGAGGCAACCCGGAGGGGCTCTCCGGCCCACGTTTCGACTTTGGCCGAGGTCATGACGGTGTTATAGACCGGCAGAATCCGTTGCATCCAGTCGATCCGAACGCGGTCGCGATAAAACACCGTGAACCGTTCGGTCGGCCACCGGCGAATCACGTCCATCACGTCGATGGCAAACCCATCGGTCGCTAAGTCTTCCAGAAGCGGGGGGAAGGATAGGGCCGGGACGTGAACGATGAAATCGGCGTCCTTCGTGGACCGGGGACGGCTGCGGAGGCCTACGGCCAGCCACCGATCAGGGCGTGATTCGCCTTTCGCCGGGCGAACGCCTTCGCGATGTCCCGCACGGCGTCCGACAGTTCTTGTTCAAACATGGCGGCTCGCGAAGGCAAGAATGGATCGACGGGCCTCGTCCTCCTCGCGGTCGGCGATACGGTCGATGCGCTCCTGCCGCCCGGACGTTTCTCGCAGGAAGTGGTAGAGGCGGAACATTTCGTCGAACGCATGAACCCGGTCGTCCGGCGTTAGCGCGCGGAATCGCGCGACCTCCTCGCGGATCACCTCTTCCTGGCTAGGGAACGCTATCGGGAGCTGCATCGGTAACCCTCCGCATACGACCGATTATGCCGCACCCAACGCCCCGCCGCCGCTACGCGATCAGCTTCTTGTCTTGCAAGTAGGTCAGGATCATCGCCACGCCGACCTCCACGGCCTGCTTCGAGGCGTCGAACGTCAGTTCGGGGTTGGTCGGCGGCTCATACGGGTCGTCCACGCCGGTGAACCCCATCCCCCGACCGCTCGCGGCGGCGGCGCGGGCTTGCTTGTACAGCCCCTTCGGGTCGCGGGCTTCGCACGTCTCGATCGGCGTGTTCACAAAGATTTCAACGAACGGCAGCGGTCCGCCGGCGTTCTCGGCGTGAATCCTTCGCACCGCGTCGCGGTCCCGGCGGTACGGGCTGACGAAGCTCGTCAGCGCGAACAGCCCGGCGTCGGCGAACAGCTTCGCCACCTCGCCGATGCGGCGGACGTTCTCCTCCCGGTCCTCCGCCGAGAAGCCGAGGCCGAACCGCTTGGCCGTTCCCTCGCCGACGCCGCGGGTATCCATCAGAATCTTCGGCCCGGCGTTCAGCCCGAATCGGACGTTGTCGCCGTCGAGCCGATACGCCGCGTGGCCGCGGCGGATGAGTTCCTGTTCGAGGGCCGCGGCCAGCGTACTCTTGCCGGACCCGGACAGGCCGGTGAACCACAGGGTCGCGCCGGTTTGTTTGAGGAGCTGCTGCCGCTCGTCACGGGTGACCGCGCCGGGGTGGTAAACGATCTGCGTCAGTTGGATGTCGGCCATCGTGACCTGTCGGGAATGGTTGCTTGCAGAAGTGATACAGACGGCCCGGTTTTCAGGCCAACGGCCCGGGAGCGCTCAGCCCAGGGCAAGGGCCGCAGGCCCGCCGCCCTGGGTCGCGGCCGCAACCACCTGGCAGGCTGAAAGCCTGCGACAAGGCGGTCGCGGACACGCATGCGTCCCCGCGGCACCGCGCCCAGGGCGTTGCCCTGGGCTGAGCGCTCTCAGGCTTTCAGCCTGAAAACCGGTGCTGTGATAGGAACGATTGGAAAAGGTGGGGATGCCGCTTCACTCCGCCAGGAACTCGACCGTCTTCCGCACCCGGCGGGTGCTCTGCGGGTTCGGGTCGCGGATTTCGAGCGTCAGCGAGTACCGGCCGGCCTTCTCCGGGACCGGGAACTCGATCTTCAAGAAGAAGTCCCGCACCGGGCTGCGGGTGAAGTCGGCCCGGACGAACGGCAGTTCCGCGACCATCTTCCCCTTCTCGATGTCGTACAGTTCGACGACCCGGCCCATCGCGTCCTTCAGCTGCAGGCTGCCGCTCAGCCGCGAGACGTGCCCGGCCTCGCCGCTGGCCATCACCGCCGGCTCGGACGGCACGCGGTCGATCTCGGCGTACAGCAGCCCGATGCCGCCGGGCAGGAACTTGTGGTTCGCCGGGAGCGGGTGGTAGACGCCGTACTGCACGACCTTGTGGACGAACGCCGTGGTTCGGATTTCGAGCGGGGCGGACTTGTTCACCAAATCGACGACCGTGTCGAGTTGCTTGGCGAGGGCGGCCGCCGCCCGCGGGTCGCGGCCGGTGAGGTCGGTCGTCCGGGCCGTGTCGATCAACGGTAGAAGTAACAACAACAGTTCCTGATTCGGCCGCTCGAAGGTGGACAGGTGGCCGACGGCGGCGGCGAACTGGTTATCGAGGTGCGCACGCAGCGCCGCAACGAGCGGGCCGTCCGGCCGCGGGGCACGGTCCCGCGGGTCGAGGAACGACCCGCCGTAAGGGAGTGGGTTCGGCTCGGTCGCGGACGCCGGGACCGGCGGGGCCGGGACGATGGACTCGGTCGCCGGGTCCGCCGCCGGCGGCCGCTGCGATTGCGCGACGACCTCGGCCTTCGTGACCCGCTGGCCGGGTGCGAGCGCCGTGAACTCGCTGACGTTCGGCGGCGGAACGGGCGGCAGCTTTGCCGGCTCCGGGGAAAAGAACTTCGTCACCGCACAGGCCGGCAGCGCGGGTAGGAGCAGAGCGAACAGGAGTTGCAGCCGAATCCCGGCCATCCGCACCTCGTTGACCGCGCCGGACCGCGCGGGCCGAGGGATATAGTCGCGGGCGGCGGAACGATCAAGGTGAAGCCGGCGGACGGCCTGGCAAAAGTCCGCAATTGTATCTGTCGCGTCAACCCAGGTGGCGATTCCGCCACGGGGGGCCACCCGTGGCGGTGGCGGCGGTGGCGGCGGCGCTGCCGATTTGACAGCTTGACTCGACGGTAAGGGCGTGGCGGCCTCCGAAACCTCCCAAACTCTCGTGCCGCCCTTCCGCGAACCCCGCAAGTTGTCTATACCGATAGAATTGGTTTTTATTCGTTTGTCCACCTGAGACGCGACCCGATGGCCGCCCGCTCGTTCTGCCACCTGCACTGCCACACGCACTACAGCCTCCTCGACGGCTTCAACCGCATCCCGGAGCTCGTCGAGCAGACGAAGAGGCTCGGCATGAACTCGTGCGCGATAACCGACCACGGCAACCTGTACGGCGCGGTCGAGTTCTACACGAAATGCACCGAGCAGGGCGTCAAGCCGGTCATCGGGTAC
The DNA here is from genome assembly GCF_059499385.1 of Limnoglobus sp. Taxonomy (NCBI): domain Bacteria; kingdom Pseudomonadati; phylum Planctomycetota; class Planctomycetia; order Gemmatales; family Gemmataceae; genus Limnoglobus; species Limnoglobus sp. The sequence goes on from NZ_JCABYM010000028.1 coordinate 82,334, forward strand.
GAAGCCTACGTCGCCCCCGGCGACCGCCGCGAGCGGAAGAAGGTGGACGGCAACAACTACTTCCACCTGACGCTCTTGGCGAAGAACAACGTCGGGTTCAAGAACCTCATCAAGCTCTCCAGCATCGCGTTCCTCGAAGGGTTCTACTACAACCCGCGGATCGACAAGGAGGTACTCGAAGCCCACAGCGAGGGGTTGATCTGCCTGAGCGGCTGCCTCGCCGGCGAGCTGAGCGAACTTGTCCTCAAGGAGAAGACGAAGGAAGCCCACGCCCTCGTGAAGTGGTACGAGCGGGTCTTCAAGGACGACTTCTACCTCGAAATTCAGAACAACGGCCTCGACCTCCAGGACCAATGCACGGTCGCGGTCACCGAGATCGCGAACAAGGTCGGCATTCCGCTCGTGGCGACGGCCGACGCGCATTACCTCTGCGCCTCGGACGCCGACGCGCACGACGTGCTGTTCTGCATCAACACCGAGCGGAAGCACAACCCGAACAAGCGGCTCTACCCGGAAGGGCGGATGCCGAACCCGTACTACGTCCGCAGCCCGGAGGACATGTACAACCTGTTCCCGAAACACTCTGAAGCGGTCGGCATGTCGCAGCAGATCGCGGACAAGGTGGACGTGCAGCTCGACTTCAAGAAGCGGCACTTCCCGGTGTTCGCCACGCCGGGGAAGATGTCCGAAGACCAGTACCTCCGCAAGCTGTGCGACCAGGGCGTCCGCGAGCGGTACGGCGAAAACCCGCCGAAGGCCGTGTGGGACCGGCTGGCCCACGAGCTGAACATCATCACGCGGATGCGGTACTCGGCGTACTTCCTGATCGTCTGGGACTTCGTCCGGTTCGCCCGCGAGAACGGCATCCCGTCCACCGCCCGCGGGTCCGGGTGCGGGGCGATCGTGGCCTACGCGCTCTACCTCAGCCACGTCTGCCCGCTGGAGTACGACCTGCTGTTCGAGCGGTTCCTCGACCCGAACCGGACGGAGCCGCCGGACATCGACATCGACTTCTGCCAGGACCGGCGGGAACTCGTCATCGACTACGTGAAGCAGAAGTACGGCCAACGGAGCGTAGCGCAGATCGGCACGTTCGGCACGCTCGCGGCGAAGGCGGCGCTCAAGGACGTGGGTCGGGCGCTCGACGTGCCGTTGGAGCGGGTCAACTTCCTGTGCAAGCTCGTGCCGATGAAGGGGGCGATCTCGCTCGACCTGGCCGACGCGATGGCGACGCCGGACTTCCGCCGGGAGTACGACACCGACCCGCAGGCCCGCAAGCTCATCGACGTGGCGATGAAGCTGGAGGGGATGAACCGCAACGTCGGCACGCACGCCGCCGGCGTGGTCATCGCGAACGGGGACATCACGGACTACGTCCCGGTCCAGCGGGCGGTCCGCAAGAGCGACGGGCAGAACGGCGAGAAGGCGACCGGCGACGTGGTCGTCACGACGCAATGGGAGATGGGCATCCTCGAGAAGGTCGGGATGCTCAAGATGGACTTCCTCGGGTTGCGGAACCTGACCGTCCTCGACAACACGGTGAAGCTGATCGAGAAGAACCGCGGCATCAAGGTCGATCCGATGGCGTTCCCGCTCGACGACAAGGCGACTTACGCCCTGTTGCAACGGGGCGACGCGAAAGGCGTGTTCCAGCTCGAAAGCGAGGGCATCCGCGCCCTCCTCCAGCGGATGAAGCCGGACAACATCCGCGACCTGATAGCGGTGCTCGCGCTGTACCGCCCCGGCCCGCTCGGCGGCGGCATGGTGGACGCTTACGTGAATCGCAAGCACGGCCGCGAGACGTGGGGCTACCCGCACCCGGTCATGAAGGAGATTCTCGACGAGACCTACGGCGTCCAGGTCTACCAGGAGCAGGTGATGCGGCTCTTGAACCGCCTCGGCGGGATCGAGCTGTCGAAGGCGTACGCGGCGATCAAGGCGATCAGCAAGAAGAAGCAGGACGTGATCGACGCGAGCAAGGCCGACTTCGTGAAGGGGGCCGTCGAGCGCGGGCTGAACCGCGAGACGGCCGAGGAAATCTTCGGACTGATTGAGAAGTTTGGTTCTTACGGCTTCAACAAGTCACATACGGCCGCGTACGCCCAGATCGGTTACCAGACCGCCTACTTGAAGACGCACTACACGGCCGAGTTCATGGCCGCGCTGCTGTCCAGCGAGATCGACGACGGGAACAAGCGGCTGGTCATGGTCGATCACATCGCGGACGCGAAGAAGCTCGGCGTGGACGTGCTGCCGCCGGACATCAACAGCGGGCAGCCGGACTTCGACGTGAAGAACGGGCAGATCACGTTCGGCCTGACCGCCATCAAGGGCCTCGGCCGGGGGGCGGCGGAAGAGATCGTCCGGGCGCGGGCGCAAGGCGGGCGGTTCAAGGACCTGTTCGACTTCTGCGAGCGGGTGGACGGCCGGATCGTGTCAAAGGCGGCGGTCGAGCGGGTCATCAAGGCCGGGGCGATGGACGCCTTCGGCCGGCGGTCGGCGCTGACGCTCGCCGTCGAGAAGGCGTTCTCCGCCGCCGAGCAGCGGATGGCGGACAGGAAGCGCGGGCAGAAGAACTTCTTCGACCTGTTCGACGGCGGGGACGAGGCCGAGGCGAACGGCGCGCCCGCGGGCGGCCACCACGGGCTGCCCGACATCGCGGAGTGGCCGGAGGTCGAGAAGCTGAAGTACGAGAAGGAGGCGCTCGACTTCTACATCTCGTCCCACCCGCTCGCGCAGTACGACGACCAGTTGCGGAGGTTCCGCACGCACACGGCCGCGGAGTGCGTTAAGCTGCCGCAGGGGTCCAGCGTGCTCCTCGCGGGGATGATTACCGGGTTGCAGCACCGCACGGTCCAAAAGAACGGCAAGCGGTGGGCCATGCTGTTCCTCGAAGACTTCACCGGGCAGGCGAAGTGCATCCTGTGGAGCGAGGTGTTCCTCCAGTTCCAGAACGTGATCCAGGACGACGCCATCGTCCTGTTCGAGGGGACCCTCGAATGGCGGGACGGGTCGAGCACCGGCGACGTAATCGTGAAGCGGGTGCTGGACGTGGACCAGGCGAAGCGAGAGATGACGCGGGTGATGCTGCTGCGGATGACCTACGCCGACGACGCCGAGACGCTACACAAGTTCGAGGGGCTGAAGGGCGTGCTGACCCGGTCGCGGGGGCGGTGCCCGGTTCACCTCTCCGTGCGGGACAAGGGCGGGAACGTCGCGGAACTAAAGCTGGCGAACGACTACGCCGTGGATCCGAACAAGGTGATCGTCGAAGACCTGGAAAAAATTCTCGGGCCGGGGAACGTGATCTTCACGAAGTAGCGGGGGCGAGCCGCTTCGTCGGCCGTTCGAGGCCGATAAAGTTCCGCAGGCCGAGCAGGATAATCATGCTGATGGACCGCAGGGCTTCCTTCCCGTTCACCTTGCTCGCGCCGGCCCGGCGGTTCTCGAACAGGATCGGGTACTCGCCGAGCTTCGCCCCGGCCTTGTGGCAGCGGAACAGGACCTCCTGCTGGAACGAGTACCCGCGGCTGCGAATCCGGTCGAGCGCCGTCTCCCGGAGCTTGCTCACCCGGTAGCAGCGGAACGCCCCGCTCGCGTCCTTCACCGGCATCCGCAGCAGGAACCGCACGAGGTAGTTCACCCCCTGGCTGATGACCTTTCGCTTCAGCGGCCAGTTCTCCGTGCCGCCGCCGGCGACGTACCGCGAGCCGATCATCACGTCGTTCTTGGCCATCCCGGCGAGGATGCCCGGCAGGTACCGCGGCGGGTGGCTGAAGTCCGCGTCCATGTTCTGGTGGTAGTCGTACCCGTTGTCCATGGCGTACTTCATGGCCGCCAGCGTCGCGGTGCCGAGGCCGAGCTTGCCGGGCCGGTGCAACACGTGAATGCGCGAATCCTTCGCGGCCAGTTCGTCCGCGATCTTGCCCGTCCCGTCCGGCGAGTTGTCGTCCACGACCAGGATGTCGGCGTGCGGGGCGTACTTGTGAATCTCGTCGATCAGCTTCGCGAGGTTGCCCGCCTCGTTGTACGTGGCCAGGGAGACGAGCAGGCGGGGTTCGGTGGTCATCGGTTTCAGCGGAGGTTCGCCGTGAATGGCAACGCGGGACTCGTTTGCTACCATATTAAATCATCCGTCCGTCGTCGTATCTGCCGCGTTCACTAGCCCGATGGGGTCGCCGAATGGCCGACACAATCCCGGTAACCTGTCCCGAGTGCCAGAAGAAGATGAACGTCCCGGCGGCCGTCGCCGGGAAGAAGATCCGTTGCAAGGAGTGCGAGACGGTCATCAAGGTCGCGGCGGCCGCGCCGAAGGTCAAGAAGGCGCGGCTGGAGGAGGAGCCGAAGCCCGCGCCGCCGGCCGGCCGGCACGACGACGACGATGAGGACGCGAACCCCTACGGGAGGATGGACGACGACCTCGACATCGCCCGCTGCCCGTTCTGCGCGAAGGAGCTGGACCCGCCGGACACGATGATCTGCCTGAACTGCGGGTACGACCTGGTCCAGCGGCGGCGGCACGAGAGCAAGAAGGTCTACGCCCTCACGCCGGCCGATTACATGAAGTACCACGCCTCGACGTTCGCGTGCGTCTTCGCCGTCATCCTGTTCATCACGCTCATCGTGCTGGCGATCATGTACATGCCGGAGCTGTTCATCGAGATCGGGTTGCAGAACGAGGAAGAGAACCCGATCACGAAGAAGAAGGACTTCGTCTTCCCGCCGGGGGCTTGTACCGTGCCGTTCGTCGTGATGTCGCTCGGCATCATCTTCAAGGCCGGGGCGTTCGCGTTTAACCGGTTCGTGTACAAGTGGAAGCCGGTCGAGAAGAAGAAGGTGGACAAGTAGGACGCTCGCGGGGGGGGCTTCGATGGACGAGCGGATTTCGGTCGGCACGTCATTCGGAAACGGGTGGTTCGTTGCGGCCGTCGTGGTCGCGGCGCTCGCCGCCTTCGGCGGCCTCTCGCTTGTCGCGTTCCATCCCGGCCCGGCCGCGATCGTCCTCGGCGTCGCGGCCCTGTTCGCGCTGATCGGAACGGCCCACGGGTTCGCCATCGCCCGCGGCCGGAAGTGGTTCACGCCCACCGACGACGGGTTCGTCTACGCGGACCGCAACGGCGAGTTCGAGTTCCGGGACGAGGATGTCGCCGAACTGGGGACGTGGGCCAGGACGCGGTTCTCGAACGGCGTCCCGAAGTCGATCGTCCGCGATTGCCTGATCGTCCTTTCCGCCGGCGACTACCGCGGCGACCTGCGGTTCTCGTTCGCCTTCCCCGTGACCAAGCTCGACCCGCTCGGCGAGTTCCTCGAACGGAACCTCGACCGGCTGGCGAAGGACGCGACGGCGCGGATCGACAAGGGCGACGCCCTCGTCGGCGACGACTGGGAGCTGGACAAGAACGAACTCGTCTTCAACGACAAGCGGCGGAGCGAGGCGTTCGGGGCCGAGGAGCTGTCGGCCGTGGACGTGGTGGACAACAAGGTGTGCGTCTGGGTCCGCGGCGAGCCGAAGCCGGTCGTGCAAGTGCCCGCGGCGTCGGTGAACGCCCTCGTGCTGGCCCGCGTCCTCGGCAAGCGGTTTGAGACACGCGGCACGAAGCCGGACGACGACGGGCCGGGCCTGGGCCGGATCATCTTCGAGCGGGACAACTCCACCTCGAAGGGCCTGTGCGTGTTCGCCGTCATCGTCGGCGCGATCATGTTCCTCGGCGGGTGCGTCGCCGCGTACTTCGCGACGCAAGAGCGGAACCCGACGGGGCCGATCATCCTCGCCGTCGTCCTCGTCCTGCTCGGCCCCGGCATCGCCGTGGCCGTGTGGTTCAACCGGATCAGCGTCCTCCGCTGCCACTCGCGCGGCGTCTCCCGGATCACGACGAAGTCTACGAAGGAGCTGGAGTACAAGGACGTTCGCGTCTTCAGTTACCAGGCGATCCGGCAGTACGTGAACGGCGGGTACACCGGCACGACCGTCACGATGACGTTCGAACCGGCCGAGGGGTCGGACAAGCAGACGATCCACTACGCGGCGACGATGAAGAAGATCGACGTGGAGCTGGACAACCTCCGCGACCACGTCAGTGGTGTCATCGCGAAGCACATGAAGGACCGGCTCGACGAGGGCAAGGCCGTCCGGTGGACAGACGGCTTGCGGTTCACGCCGGAAGGTCTCGAGGTGGAACTCGCCGGCGGTCGGCTCTCGGCCGGCAAGAGCCGGCTGGTCGCCTACGACAAATGCACGTTCACGCTCCAGGACGGCTACTTCTTCCTCTTCAAGAAGGGCGGCCAGGACTCGCTCTACTCGCTGCCCGTCAGCGCCCCGAACTTCTTCCCCGGCTACGCGCTGCTGCACCAGCTCGTCTACCCGCCGCGGCCGAAGGAGGACGAGGGGGAAGACGTGCCGACGATCAAGCCGAAGCGAAAGCCCATCGAAAACACGGACGAGTGACGGATGAGTGTGCCCAACTCGGACGTGGTCATCATTGGGGCGGGACTGGCCGGGCTGTGCTGCGGCCGGCGGTTGCACCAGTGCGGCATCCCGTTTCAAATCTTGGAAGCGTCCGACGGCGTCGGCGGGCGGGTACGAACCGACACGGTGGACGGGTTCAAGCTGGACCGCGGGTTTCAGGTCTACTTGCCGGCGTACCCGGAGGGGAAGCGCGTTCTCGACCTGCCCGCCCTCGACCTGCGGCCGTTCCGCCGCGGCGCGCTGGTCCGGTTCGGCGGAACGTTCCATCGAGTCGTGGACCCGCGCGAGAGCTTTTTCGGCGCGGCGCGGAGCTTGTTCAACCCCGTCGGCACGGTCGGCGACAAGTTCCGCGTCGGCCGGTACGCGGCCCGACTCTTGCGGTTACCCTTTGAGAAAGTGCTCGAAGCTGACAACCGCCTGACGCTCGACGAACTGCGGTGGGCCGGCGGGTTCTCGCCGAAGATGATCGACCGCTTCTTCCGCCCGTGGCTCGGCGGCGTAACGCTCGATCCGAGCCTGGCGACATCGAGCCGGTTCGGCCGCTTCGTGTTCCGGATGTTCGCCGAGGGCGGGGCCGCGATCCCCGCGCAAGGCATGGGGACGATCCCGAATCAAATCGCGAACGGGCTGCCGGCAGGATCGATCCGGCTGAACTCGTCCGTCGCGGCGGTCGATCGCGGCGAGGTGATTCTTCAAAACGGCGAACGGGTCCGCGGCCGGGCCATAGTGGTCGCGACGGAGGCGACCGCGGCCGCCCGGCTGATCGACGGCCAAGCCGCCACTGTCAACTTTCGCGGCTCGGTCACCCTTTACTATTCGGCCGCGAAGTCACCCGTCGCCGAGCCGATCCTCATCCTCAACGGGGAAGGGGAGGGCGTCGTGAACAGCCTCGTGGTGCTCTCGGACGCGGCCCCGACGTATGCCCCCGATGGTCGGTCCCTGATTTCCGCGTCCGTGGTCGGCGTGCCCGCGGCGGCGGACGCGGAACTTGAACGAGAAGTGCGGACTCAGCTTCAAAGTTGGTTCGGCCCGCCCGTTAGCGACTGGAAGCTGCTCCGCATCGACCGCATTCCGTACGCTCTCCCGGACCAATCGGGCGGCGTCCTCGATTCGTGGCAGCGGCCGGTGCGGCTGCGGCCCGGCCTGTACGTGTGCGGCGACCACCGCGACCAGGCGTCCATCGACGGCGCGATGACCTCCGGGTTCCGAACGGCCCAAGCCGCGGCGGAAGACCTCCACGCGAAGCGGGCGTGAACGTCCCCAATGTGAGGTGATAGAATTTCAGGAATCTTTCGGGAAGCGTGCATGACCCCAGCCGGCGACGCCAAACCCGCCCCCCGTGCGACGGATCAGTTCGCCGGCGCGGCGTCAGTCTGCCACACGGCCGCCTACTCGCTAATTTGTTTCTCGCTGCCGATGGTCGGGCGGTCCGACGGGTACATGCATTTGGTCTACTCCTTCTCGATGGTACTCGTCGGGCTGCTCATTCCGTTAAAGCTTTTCCCGCACCCGTTCCGTGTACTGGGGTTGATACCGCCCGCGAACGTCGGGGTGCTGGTCAGTGTGGTTACGGCCTGGGCGTTCGGGACGGCTGCCTGGAATGGGATGCTCCTAGGCCTCGCCGTCGGGATCGTCTCGGGGGCGGAGCTTCGCTACTTGCGATTGTTCGACCGGGCACGACTCGCAACCGGGCACGGCTGGCGGAGGAAATGGTCAACCCTCGACACGGTACTGACGTTCGGTCTTCTCGCCGCCTTCGTCTGTTACCCTCTGTCCGTCCTCACGGGTAGCGGCGAGCCGACGGATTGGCCGAACCTGCCTTACCTCTGGTGGTACACGTTCGGCGTAACCTTCTTCCTACTCGTCTTCTCGTGGGTACGCTTGTTCCGCCCGTTTTTCGAGCTGTGCGTGGAGGCCGTGGTCTGGCGGAACTACCGCATATCCGCGGCCGGCCCTGGTTCGTCGGGGCTGCCGACCGACGGGCCGATGCTCGTGATCGCGAACCACGCCTGTTGGTGGGACCCGCTGTTCCTCGCGAAGGTGCTGCCGCGACCGGTCACGCCGATGATGACCTCCGTTTTCTTCGACAAGTGGTTCCTGCGGCCGTTGATGGTCCACGTCTTCCAAACCATCCGGGTGGCCGACGCCCGCGTTCGCCGGGAGACGCCGGAGATTCAGGAAGCGATTCGGGCGCTCGACGAGGGAAAGTGCGTCGTCATCTTTCCGGAGGGGTACCTCCGGCGGAAAGAGGAAGTCCCGCTCCGGCGGTTCGGCCGCGGCGTTTGGGAAATTCTGAAGGCACGGCCGAACACGCCGGTGGTCGCGTGCTGGATCGAGGGCGGGTGGGGCAGCTACGCCTCGTACTGCGGCGGACCGCCTACGAAGAACAAGCCGAAGGAACGCCGCCGGCCGATCAGAATCGGGATGTCGGCCCCGTTCACCCTGCCGGCGGATCGGTTCGAGGAACACCTCCCGACCCGGATCGCGTTGATGAACGAAGTGTTGACGGCGAGAAGCTACTTGGAACTGCCGGAACTTCCGCGGGCACAGTTGCCGACGCACGACCAGAAGGAAGACTCTTCCCAACCGGCAGAATCCTGACGACCGGAAATGTTTCGGCAGCTTCGCCACGTCGCACGACCGGCAGCGTCCCGGCACAATCCGCACACTTTCCCTCAAGACCCGCGTTGCACGCCGCGCAAGCCCGACCTAGCCTTCATCGTTTACGGGTACGAGTCGCAGCGACCGCGCCGGTTGTCGCTCGCCGCGAAACCTCCCGCCTAGGCGGACACCCCGACGACCGAGTTGGAATTAACCATGCGAACGCGATTCTCCCTGCTGATGCTCGTCATTTTCCTCGTGGCGACCGCGACAGGTTGCCACGGCCGGTTCCTCCGCCGCGGGTGCAACTCGACGACGCGGGCCGACCTGCCGCCGGTGCCGGTGGACTACTGTCCGAACCCGTGAGCGGGAGTAGAAACCTCGTCGCCCGTACCGACACCGCATCAGTTAGGACACGTCCGACCGGCACACCTTCGTTGACCGCCAGACGCCGCGGCGCTTAACCCGCTTGCGGCGTGAAACCATTCTTCCACGATTTGCCCGTCCCGCCAACCGGCGCATACTCCTCCTGACGGCCGAGGCCGGCCGCACGGGACGGATCCCGCGACCTCCGACGGATCGGACACTGGCACGCACCCCTCGGTGAGGCCGTGCCACGAAAAGGAGGTTCGTTCGCCATGACTCGTCGCATTCTGTTCGCCGCTACGTTCGCGGCCGTCGCCCTGTCCGCGACCGGTTGCTGCGGCGTCGTTCGCAACTTCGTTTACCGCATTCGGCACTGCAACGGCTGCTACCCCGCGTTCGGCGGGTACGCCGAGCCGGCCGTCGTCGCGCCGAGCTACGCCGGGCCGGTGATGCACCCAGGCCCGATCGGCGATCCGGGGTGCGCGACCTGCGGCAGCTCGCCGGTCGTGCCGTACCAATCCGCCGGCGTCCCGATCGTCCCGCCGGCCTACGCCGTGCAGCCCGGCACGACGGCCCCGTTCGCATACTCGGACGCGGGCGGGAAGGTAGCCGGGGCGAAGTGACTTACGCCCGGTCGCGCTTCGCCTTCTCCTCCGCGGAACTGCCGCGGAGGTAGAGCGGCTCGATTCGCATCAACTCGTCGCGGTCGAGGGGCGTGAACCCCTCGGCCGCCCGTAGGACGCCGTCCAATCGGGGGTCTCGGTCCGCAGGTGGAACCACGCGGGCGTTACACGGCAGCTTGTCCGCGTGAACCGACACGCCGGGGCCGGTGACCCACACCTCGCGATTCGCCCAGGGCAACCACTCACCAACGGGCACAATTCGCAACTCGTCCAACGGCTGTCGTTGGCCGTCCTGCGTCTCGAACCGCTGAAGGTAGATTGACCCTTGTAATGCGTCGGCGACGACCCAGAGCCGTTCGGCTTCGGCCGGCGCTTGCTCCGCGACCGCGGCGAACGTCGGCACGGCGATCATCGGCACGCCGGCCGCGTAAGCCAGCACCTTCGCCGTGGTTAGCCCGACCCGGAGGCCGGTGTACCCGCCGGGGCCGATGCTCACCGCCACGGCCCCCAGTCGCGACGGGGTCAGCGATTCCTTACTCAGCAGTTGGCGAATCACCTCGGTGAGGTCGCGGGCGTGGCGGCGCTTCTCGTCCATCACGGTCAAGTAAATCAATTCATTCCCACGGCCCAGCCCGACCTTCCCGACGCGGCCCGACGTTTCCAGGACCAACCGCCACTCGCTCATCGTTGCCTCGCGAATAGAATCGCGTTCATTCTAAGGCGGGCGGCCAACGCCGACCGGAAACTCATGAGCTTGGAAGCGACGGTCCACATCGACGGCGGCTCCCGCGGGAACCCCGGCCCGGCGTCCTACGCGGTCGTGTTGACGCGGCCGGGGGCGGCGGCCGTCGAGGAGGCGGAGACCATCGGCACGGCGACCAACAACATTGCGGAGTATACGGCCCTCGTCCGCGGGCTGGAGTTGGCGGCCGAGAACGGGATCGAGTCCCTGAACGTCAGGAGCGACAGCGAGTTGCTCGTGAAGCAGATGAACGGCGAGTACCGGGTCAAGAACGCCGACCTTCAGGAACTGTTCCGCCGGGCGACGGACCTGCGGCGGCAGTTCCGGACCGTGAGCATCACGCACGTCCGCCGCGACCAGAACAAGCGGGCCGACTTCTTGTGCAACGAGGCCCTCGACGGCCGGCCGCGGCGGCGGGGCGAAATCTACAAGGAATCGGCGAACGCCGCCCGCCCGTCGGCCGTCAAACCCGCGGCGGTCGTGGGGGACGAGCGCGTCCGCGACGACGCCATCGAGTGCCTACGGGCCGCCGCCGAGGCGTGGGCGGACAACGGCCCGCGGAACCCGCCACCGGCGATGGTGTGGGAGCAACTCTGGTCGATCCTCGAAGAAGGTGGCGTACTGAAAAAGCGGTAGGGGTACGAATGGCCGACCTGCTATGGTTCGACTCGATCACCCCGGCTGACGCCTCACGGGTCGGCGGGAAGGCCGCGAGCCTCGCCGCGATGGCGGCGAACGGCCTCCCGGTTCCGCCGGGGTTCGCGCTCACGACCGACGCTTACCGACGACTTCACAGCACGGGGATTCGCTCGGACGCCGGCCTCGCGACCGCCGTTCGCGACGCCTTCCGCAAGTTAGGCGGGGCAGTCGCCGTTCGCTCGTCCGCGACGGACGAGGACGGGACCGAGACGAGTTTCGCCGGCCAACAGGAAACGGTCCTCGGCGTCGAAACGGAAGACGGCGTTCTGGACGCGATCGAACGATGCTGGGGGTCGTTGCACACGGAGCGGGCGGTCGCGTATCGACAGCAACAGGGCGTGTCCGAGGTCGGCGTCGCGATGGCGGTCGTGGTTCAGAAGCTCGTCCCGGCCGATTCCGCCGGTGTTCTGTTCACGCAAGACCCGACGGACCCCACGGCCGGCCGTATGGTCGTCGAAGCCGCGTTCGGCCTCGGCGAAGTTGTCGTTTCGGGCCGGGTGACGCCCGACCGGTACGTGATTGAAAAATCGACCAGCCGCATCGTGGAGCGACACCTCGGCAAGAAGTCGGTGCGAGTTGTTGGCGGTCGCGAGGAAAGGGTTCCCACAGAACTTCAACAGGCCCTCTGCCTCAGCGACACGGCCGTCGTGCAGCTGGCCGAGTTAGGCGGGAAGGTGGAAGCGTTTGTCGGCCACCCGCGGGACATCGAGTGGGCGATCGCGAACGACGAACTGTTCCTACTGCAAGCCCGTCCGATCACGACCACGGGCTTGGATCGCAAGGCGGTTCGCACGGAAGTCATCGCGAGCCTCAAACCCCTGGCCGACCCGCGGGGGACCGTCTGGGTCCGGTACAACCTTAGCGAAATCCTGCCGCGGCCGACGCCGATGACGTGGGCCGTCCTTCAGCAGCTGCTCGCCGCGGACGGCGGCATCGGATTGATGAACCGCGACCTCGGCTGTCGGCCCGACCCGGCGTTGAACGGGCAGGGGGCGTTCGACCTCGTCGCCGGCCGGCCGATGGCGAACCTCTCGCGGATGCCGCGGTTGCAACTCCGTCACCCGCCGTTCGAATTCCCGTTCGCAACGTTCCGCGACAACCCAGAACTCGCTCTCGACCCGAAGGCGGTCTTGAACCCGTTGCGGGACGGGGCGGTCAAGGGGCTGCTCCGACTGCCCGCGACCGTGTGGCGGCTTTGGCGGATGGCGTCGATCGCCCGGAAGGAGGCCGACACGTTCGCGGACCGATTCCGAAGTCAAATCGTGCCGCGGTACGTTCGCCTGATCGAAGCCGCTAGGGCCGAGGATTGGTCGAACCTCGGCGACCAACCCCTGCTCGCGAAGTTTGAAGAATGGGTGCGGCTGTCGCTCGTCGAGTTCGCGCGGCACAGCCTGAAGCCGACGGTCCTTGCCGAGAACGCGTGGGCAACCGTGGTCTCCCTGCTTCAACCCACCCTCGGCCAAGACGAGGCCCGCGCCGCGGCGGCCGAATTCGCTCGGGGCGTTACGCCGGACCCGGAGACCGACCTGGCGTCGGCGTTCCGCGACCTGGCGACCGGAACGACGACGCGCGAGTCGTTCCTCGAACGGTTCGGTCATCGGGCGGCGAACGAAATGGAGTTGGCCGCGCTGCGGTGGAACGAACAACCCCCCGCGCCGCAACCGTTGCCCGTGGGGCCGAGCATGCACGCGCCGACGGGCGACGGGATCGACGCCGTTCTCGAACGCTTTAAGCTCGCCCCGCCGCTCGCCTCGGCGGTCCGCAAGCAAGCGCTCGACCTCCGGACCTATCTGGGACTTCGGGAATCGGCGAAGCACTACCTGTTGATGGGGTACGCGCTCGTCCGTCGTGCGCTGGTCGAACTCGGCCGCCGGTTCGAGTTGGGGGACCGTATCTTCTACCTATTGCCGGCGGAGCTGCCTCAACTCGTCGGCGGGCAGAGGTTCGATACCGTGATCAGGGAGCGGATGGAGCGAAGGAAAATTGAACTGACGCTGGAGGTCCCCGCGGTCTTGTTCAGCACCGATCTCGAAGCGATCGGGCGGCCGGCCGCCATGCCGGAAGGGGCGACGAAGTACACCGGCACGCCGCTGTCCGCCGGCGTCGCGGAGGGACCGGCCTTCGTCCTGACGGAGCCGACGAACCCGCCCGAAATCTCGGACGGCTTCGTGCTGGTCTGTCCTTCGACCGACCCGGCGTGGGTTCCGCTCTTCGCCCGCGCGACGGCCCTGGTCATGGAGACGGGCGGCGTCCTCTCGCACGGGGCGATCGTGGCCCGCGAGTTCGGGCTGCCGGCCGTAGCGGGATTGCCCGATATCACGCGCCAACTGCGGACGGGCCAGCGCGTTTGCGTGGATGGGAGAACGGGTATTGTCGCGGTCCTCGAAACCTGACTACGTCAGGATGTCCTTCACGACGTTGCCGTGAACGTCGGTGAGGCGGTAGTCGCGACCCTGGAATCGGTACGTCAACTTGGTGTGCTCCAGGCCCAATCGATTCAAAATCGTCGCCTGCAGGTCGTGGACGTGGACCTGATTCTCGACCACGTTGTACCCGATGTCATCGGTCTTGCCGTGGATGTAGCCCGGCTTCACGCCGCCGCCGGCGAGCCACATCGTGTAAGCGTCGATGTGGTGGTCCCGGCCGACCGTCTCACGGGTTTCGCCCATCGGCGTGCGGCCGAACTCGCCGCCCCAGACGACGAGCGTGCTGTCGAGCAGGCCGCGACGCTTCAAGTCCTTTACCAGCGCGGCGCACGGCTGATCGACCTCCTTGCAAATGTTGTCTAGCGACTTGCCGAGGTCGATCGCGCCCCCGTGGTGGTCCCAGTCGGTGTGGATCAGCTGGATGAACCGCACGCCCCGCTCGACCATCCGGCGGGCGAGCAGGCAGTTGTTCGCGAACGACGCCTTGCCGGATTCCGCCCCGTAGAGGGCGAGGGTTTCCTTCGTCTCGGTCTTGAGGTCCATCAGCTCCGGGGCGGCCGTCTGCATCCGGAAGGCCATCTCGTAGGCCGCGATCCGCGTCTCGATCTCCGGGTCGCCGACCGTCGCCTTGCGGAGCTTGTTCAGCTCGCCGACCGCTTCGACGAACTCCCCCTGCTGCTTGCGGTCCACGCCCTTCGGCGACGCGAGGTCGAGAATCGGGTTCTCGCCCTTCAGGAACGGCACGCCCTGGTAGACGCTCGGCAGGAAGCCGTTCGACCAGATGGCGGCTCCGCCGCGCGGGCCGCGCGGGCCGGATTGCAACACGACGTAACCGGGCAGGCTGTCGGACTCCGACCCGAGACCGTAGGTCACCCACGCCCCCATGCCGGGCCGGCCGAACTGCGGGGAGCCGGTGCTGAGGAAGACCTTCGCCGGGCCGTGGTTGAACACGTCCGTCTTCATGCCGCGGAGCCAGCACACGTCATCGACGATGTCGCGGTGATGCGGGAGAAGCTCGCTCAGGTCCATCCCGCACCGGCCGTACTTCCCGAACTTACGGTTACACGCCAGAATCTTCGCGTCGCCCTTGATGAAGGCGAACCGCTTCCCCATCGTGAACGATTCGGGAACCTTCTGCCCGCCGAGCTTGTTCAACTCCGGCTTCGGCTCGAACAATTCCAGCTGCGAGGGTCCGCCGGCCATGAACAGGAAGATCACGGCCTTCGCCTTCGCCGGGAAGTGCGGCTTCTTCGGCGCGAGCGGGTGCTTGGCGGTCGGGGTCGCGGTCGCCTCGCGTTCCAACAGCGACGCCAGGGCCATCGAGCCGATGCCCAGCCCGCAATCGCGGAGGAACTCGCGGCGTGCCGCCGGGGGGAGGAAGTTCGGGTCCATGCGTCACTCGCGGGTAATGAATTCGTCGAGGTTCATCAGCACGCGGCCCACCGCCGCCCACCGCTTCGGTTCGTCGATCCCGTTCGCGTACTTCAGCACGCGGGCCGACTCGTCGTCGCTCGGCGTGCGGCCGAAGCACAACTCGAATGCGAATCTCACGCGCCCCCGGTCGTCGGTCGGCCCGTCCTTCAGGACGCGCTTCCCGAACCCGTCGGCGAACTCGACGAACGCCGGGTCGTTCGCCAGGTGGAGGGCCTGCAGCGGCGTGTTGCTCCGGTTACGTTTCGTGCAGGCGGTTTGGCCGTCCGCGCCGTCGAACGTGGTCAGGAGCGGGTGCTGGCTCTGCCGCCAGATGTGCGTGTAGATCGCCCGGCGGTAGCGGTCCTCCCCCTTGCTCTCCGGCCACGGGTGCTTGCTCTGGGTGAAGCTGAAAACTTCCGCGGGCTGGGGCGGGTAAACCGGCGGGCCGCCGATCTTTCTGGAAAGCAGCCCGCTCGCGGACAGGGCGACATCGCGGATCGCCTCCGCTTCCAGGCGGATTCGATTCTGCCGAGCGAGCAACAGGTTCCGGGCGTCGCGCTCCATCAATTCCGGCCGGGCGTGCGAGGACTGCCGGTACGTCGCGGACATCACGATCAGCTTGTGCGTCCGCTTCATGGACCACGCCGGGCCGCTCGTCGGGTCCATGAACTCGACGGCCAGCCAATCCAACAACTCCGGGTGCGTGGGGAGGCTGCCCTGCATCCCGAAGTCGTTCTCCGTTTCGACCAGGCCGCGGCCGAAGAATTGCTGCCAGTACCGGTTCACCACGACGCGGGCCGTGAGCGGGTTCGTCTTCGAGACCAACCACCTTGCCAGATCGAGCCGGGTCTTACCCTGCGCGGCCGGTAGCACGGCCGGGGGGCCGGGTTCGACGCGGTCGCCGGGGCGGAGGAAGTCGCCGCGGATTTGCACGAACGTGTCCCTCGGCTTGGCCCGCTCCTTCATCACGAGGGTCGAGGGGATGTTGCCTTGAATCTTCTTGATCTCGGCCTTCACCTTGTTGATCGCGGACACGTCGCCCGTCTTTTGCAGGTCGAGTATCTTGGCGTTCAGCTCCGCGATCTTCTTCTCGAGGTCGGGCTTGCCGCCGAGGGTGATGGTGGGCTCGTCGGTGCTGTTGAAGTAAGCG
This sequence comes from Limnoglobus sp., assembly GCF_059499385.1. Taxonomy (NCBI): domain Bacteria; kingdom Pseudomonadati; phylum Planctomycetota; class Planctomycetia; order Gemmatales; family Gemmataceae; genus Limnoglobus; species Limnoglobus sp. Next base: position 98,820 of record NZ_JCABYM010000028.1, read on the forward strand.
TAGAGGCGGAAGTAGTCCTTCTGCGAAACCGGGTCGAACTTGTGGTCGTGGCACTGGGCACAGCCCATCGTGAGGCCGAGCCAGACGGCCGCCGTCGTGTTCGTGCGATCGACGACCCGCTCGACGCGGAACTGCTCCGGGTCGGTCCCGCCTTCCTCGTTGAAGGACGTGTTCCGGTGGAAGCCGGTGGCGATTCGTTGGTCCGTCGTGGGCTTCGGGAGCAGGTCGCCGGCGAGTTGCTCGGCGGTGAACTGGTCGAACGGCATGTCGTCGTTCATCGCCTTGACCACCCAGTCCCGCCACGGCCAAATGATGCGTGCGCCGTCAATGGTGTACCCGTTGCTATCGGCGTACCGGGCGAGGTCGAGCCAGTGTCGTCCCTGCCGCTCGCCGTAGTGTGGCGACGCGAGGAGGCGATCTACAACCTTCTCAAAGGCGTTCGGCGACCCGTCGTTGACGAAATCGTCCACTTCCTTCGGCATCGGCAGGAGGCCGACGAGATCGAGCGTCACGCGGCGGATCAAGGTGGGCCGATCCGCTTCCGGCGAGGGCTTGATCCCCGCTTTCTCCAGTCGGGCCAGAATGAACGAGTCGATAGCGTTGCCGCTCGTCGCCTTGATACCCGTCTTGGGAACGGGCGGTAGAACCGGGGCCGTGAACGCCCAGTGGGGCGTGTACTCCGCCCCGGCCGCGATCCATGCCTTCAGTTTTTCGATCTGGTCCGAGGTCAATGCGTCCCCGGCCTCCGGCGGCGGCATCCGGCCTTCGTCGTCTTTCGCCGTCAACCGCTCGATTAGCGTCCCCTGTTCCGGCTTGCCCGGTACGATGGCTTCCTTCTTGACCGCCGACGCGCGGTCGTCGAGGCGGAGTTTCGCCTTCTGCGTGCCGGGGCCGTGGCACTTGAAGCAGCTGTTGGACAGGATCGGTCGGATGTCGCGGGCGAAGTCGATGGCCGGTTCCGCCCCGGCGTTGCGCACTAGCAAAAAGCAGACGGCGACTGTCGAGAAGAATCGCATCGGGAAACCAGGGGAATGGTTTTGGGTGGGTAAAAGTATTCTCTCAACTCGTGAATCGAGCCGCAAGGCGTGTCGGGCCGGAGTAAACAACTAACCTCAACAACCGACCGATTCCGGCTTCGGGTGAGAATCACGCGGGGGGTGGAATCGATTTATCCTATTTTTCTAGCATTCCCGTTGCGACCCGTCCGATTCCGTGCAATGCTCCGGGCAACCCGTAATAGGCTTTTCGGTCCCCCATCGCCCGGAGCCGCCCACGTGTTCAGGATGAACGAAACGTGTACGTCGTTGACCCGATCGTCGAGTCCGCCGAGCCTGATGCCCACCCATGCAGCCCACCGCAATTTTACCGGAACGGCCGTCCGTAGCCAAAATTGAAGGTGTCGATCTCTCCCAAACACCCATGCCCCGCGGGGCACACGGTACGGTTTACTCTAGCATCAACGTTTTTCGGTCCGAGGAAGCGGCTGATCCGCCCGCGGACCTGTTCCCGCAGCCGAGCGACGACTTCTACGGCTTCGAGATCGTCGAGGAACTCGGCCGCGGGGCGTTCGGCCGCGTTTTCCTGGCGAAGGAACGCCAACTCGCGAATCGGCCCGTCGTGCTCAAGGTCACGCTCAAGGACAACAACGAGCAGCTCCGACTCGCCCGGTTGCAGCACACGAACATTGTCCCGATCCAGAACGCCTTCCGTCGCGGTCCGTTCCACGTCCTGCAGATGCCGTTCTTCGGGCGGAAGACCCTGGCCGACGTGATCCACCACGTCCGCGAGGAGACCGGCTTCCCGAACGTCAGCGGCCACGTGTTCACCACGGTCGCCAAGGCATCGACCCAACGGAACACAAAGCACGACTCGGCCAAGCAAGACTCCGGCGTCACCTACATTCAGCCGGCAGCCCGCCCCGGTTCCCACGCCGGCGTGTCCCCGGAGGTGGAGGTCGCGGACGTTAACCCCCTCCAGGAATCCCTCACCGGGATGCCCTACGCGGAGGCGGTGCTGTCCGTCATGCGGCGGCTGGCCGACGGCCTGGCCCACGCCCACAACCGGAAGATCCTCCACCTCGACCTGAAGCCGCACAACGTCCTGTTTAGCGACGACGGGCAGCCGATGCTGCTCGACTTCAACCTGTCCGCGGACCGCACCACGAACGACCGCCGGCGGGTCGGCGGGACGTGGCCGTACATGGCCCCGGAAGCCATCCGCGAGTACGCGAAGCTCTCGGACGAGACGGCCGACGAGCGGACCGACCTGTACGCCCTCGGCGTCATTTTCTTCGAGCTTCTGACCTGCCGGCTGCCGTTCTCTCCCATCCGCACCGTCCCGGAGGATTTGCCGGACGCCATCGCGGAGCGGGAACAGGGGGCGCACTCGGTCCGGGACTTCGTCCCGGAGATTCCGAACGCCATCGATGCCATCGTCCGGAAGTTGCTCGCCCCGAAGCCGGACGACCGCTACCAGTCGGTCGATCAGCTCCGCGAAGACCTCCAACGTCAACAGGAACACCGCCCGCTCCGGTACGCGGCGGACCGGGATGTCGTCGAGCGGTTCAACAAGTGGCACCGCCGGAACCCGCGGGCCGTGGCCCAGATCGCTACCGTCGTCGCCATGCTGGTCGTGGCCGGCGGCGGGTTCGCCCTCTGGAGTGGCGTCCGGGAGCGGGCGAAGGTCGCGGCCGTCGCCCAGGCCCATGAGTTCCAAACGTCTTTCGCGACCGACCAACTCGACCTGGCCGTCCCGTCCGACGTGGCGACCCGCCGGGCCGGGATGAAGGCGACCGCCGAGTGGCTCGCCAAGTACCGCGTCGGCGAGTCGGGCGATTGGACGGCCACCCCCGAACTTCGCATCCTCGACGACCAAACCCGCTCGACCCTCCTCGGGCAGATCGGCGAGGCGGCCCTGCTGCTCGCCCACGCGGAGATGCTCGAAGCCCGCGGCAAGGACGGGTCCGACCAGGTCGAAACGCTGGCCCGCGCCGTGCGGTGGAACCGCATCGCCGAGCAGGGCTTCGGGGCCGCGGCCCCGGCCGTCCTGTGGGAGCAACGCCAAGAACTCGGCGAGCTTACGAGGGAAGACGCCCTCCGCGTCGGCGTTCCGTCGAATCCTTCGGCCGACACGCGGTCCGAGCGCTACGTGCGGGCCGTCCGACTAGTGGGGCATGGCAAGATCGCCGACGCCGTCACGCAGCTCGCGCACCTCACCCAGGACCGGCCGGACCACTACGCGGGCCAGTGCCTCCTCGCCATGTGCTACCAGGCGAGCGGGCAGCCGCTGCGGGCGCTGGAGCGGTTCCAGATCGCCCAGCCGCTCGCCAAGAACGCCCGGCTCGCGTGCCACAACCGCGCGATCGTCCTGCTCTCCCTCGGCAAGCTCGAACAGGCGGAGGCGGAAGCCACCAAGGCCCTGAAGGCCGCCCCCGGCGACGTCCGCACGACCCTGCTTCGGGCCACCATCTTGCGCGGGCAAGGCAAGTACCAACAGGCCGTCGAGGACTGCACCGCCGTCATCGACCGCGCCCCCAGCATCACCGCTTACGTCCTTCGGGCCGACTGTTACAACCTTCTCGACAAGCCCGCTCTCGTCAACGCCGATCGAGCGGCCATCGACCAACTGGAGGCGAAGACGGCCGAGGACTTCGCGGCGCGGGGTTGGGCCATGAGGAAGCAGAACCCGTCGCGGGCACTAGACGAACTCAACCGGGCAATCAAACTCGACCCGAACTACCTCCTCGCCTGGCATAACAAGGTCTGCGTCCTCAGCGATAACCTCGACGAACTCGACTTGGCGCTCGAAACCAGTCAGAAGGTCGTCGAGCTGGCCCCGAGCTACGCGGCCGGGCTGTCGAACCACGCCGTCCTGCTCGCGCGGGCCGGGCAGCGGGACGAGGCTCATAAGGCCGTCCGCAAGGCCCTCGCCGTCAACAGCGACCCGCGGCTCGTGTATCAGGCCGCGTGCGTCTACGCCCTCACGTCGGCCGAGCAGCCGCAGGATCGGGCGACGGCCCTCGCGTACTTCCGCCAGGCGCTGCGGGAGGGCTACCGCAACTTCGCCGACATCGAGAAGGACAAGGACATGGCCGCGGCCCTGAAGCTCGACGACTTCCGCGGCGTCCTCGACGCGGCCCGCAAGCTGGTGAACTGACCGCGTGTAGAATCGGTCGTATGACCGACCACGACGCGCTGCTGCACGCGATCCTCGCGAACCCGGACGACGACACGGCCCGCCTGGTGTACGCCGACTTCATTCAGGAAGCCGGCGACGACCGGCGGGCCGAGTTCATTCGCGGGCAGGTCGAACTCGCGAAGACGCCGGACTGGGAGCCGTTCGCCGTCCGGTGGCGGCGGGCCGACCTCGCGACGCAGGCCGGGGACGGCTTCCGGGAGAGCCTGCCGTGGCACGACTCGTGGAACCCGCGGTTCCCATTCCGCCGCGGCCTCGGGTACGCCGTCAAGACGAACGCCGTTCAGAACCTCATCGACTACGGCGACCAACTCTTCGCATCGGCCCCCGTCGGCGAACTCCATCTGCCCGGCGGCGACATGCAGGAGTACACCGCGTTCGCGGCCCAACCGTGGCTGCCGAAGGTGCGGGCCATCCGCTTCTGGACGCTTACCACGCCGACCGAGCCGGTCCGCGCCCTGTGCGCCTCGCCGCTCGCGACCGGGATCGACACGATCCACTTCGAGAAGGCGAGCAGCCCCGGCATGTCGTTCCTCGTCGAGGGGCTGTTCGAGTCGCCGCTCGGTCAGCAACTTCGCGAACTCTCGTTTCATGTCGGCGACGGGTCGCAACTCGATCTCGTCGAGGCGTTCGAGGCCGGCGGCCCGCCGAGGCTCGAACGGCTGACGTTCGACAACATGGGGCTGGACGACGCGGCCGGGCGGCGGTTGGCGGCATCGCCAGTGTTCGACACCCTTCGAGAACTCACGTTCAAAGACATGAATTTCGACGAACGCCAGGTCCAACGCCTTCTCCAAAGCATCCGGCCGGGGCTGCAATCCCTGTCGTTCGTCGGCATGGGCTTCCGACCCTCGGAACACGACATCTTCGCCGGGTTGTCGTCCACCAAGTTCCGGTCGCTGAAGCGGTTGCGGATCACGGGCGGGTACGGGTTCCGTCCCCACCTGCGGTCGATCCTCGTCCCACCGCTGGCCGGGGTGCGGGCGCTGGGGCTGAGGGGCTTGTCGCCGGATGACGGCTTCTTTGCCCAACTCGTGACCGCCCCGTTCTGGAACAACCTCGTCGAACTCGACCTCCGCGACAACCAACTCACCGATCAAGCTGCCCGCTACTTGCTCGCGGTCGCGCCGCCACCCGAACTGACGACGCTCGACCTGCGGTTGAACGACACCATCGGTAACGAACAGCGTAACCAGTTGCGGGAGCACTACGGCCATTCACTTCTCCTGTCCGAACCCGGCGAGTCACTTCACTAACTCCGGCAAATACTTCACCGGCAGCGTGCCGTGGCTCAGTACGGCCTCGTGGTAGTTGCCCAACTCGAACCGGTCGCCCTGCTCGCGCTGGACCTTCTGCCGCAGGCGGTAGAACGCCGTGCGGCCGACGAAGTACGTCGAGAGCTGGCACGAACTCTGCTTCGCCCGCTGCACCTTGCCGACGGCCTCGCCCTCCGTCTGGAACCCGCGGTCCATCAGCAGCTTCAACGCCTCGGCGTCGGTCATGTTCGCGCAGTGCATCTTGTGGTCGAGGATCGCGTTCAGCACCGCCCGGATGTAGAACTTCAACTGGTGCAGCCGCAGCGACAGGTCGCCGTCGCCGTACCCCTGGTCGAGCATCATCTGCTCCGTGTAGACCGCCCACCCCTCCGCGAACACGCCGGAGTACAGCACCTTGCGGATCAGCGACGGGTGGCGGTTGCCGTACTCCAACTGGACGTAGTGGCCGGGGTACGCCTCGTGGATCGTGAGTATCTGGAGCATCGCCCGGTTGTACTCGCGGAAGAACGCCTCTTGCCGCGCGGCCGGCCAGTCGCCCGGCGGCGGCGACACCGCGTACAGGCTGTCCGCCGTCGGGTCGAACGTCGGGGCCGGGTTCAGGTACGCGGCCGAGAAGCCCCGCTGGAACTCCGGCATCTCGATCACCTTGCACCGGTCCGGGTCCGGCAGCGTGAGGATGCGCTTCTCGCGGATGAACTGCTTGATCTTGTCCACCGACTTCCGCGCGTCGTTCACGAAGCCCTCGGGCGTGCCGTGGTCATTCCCCAACTCGTCGAGGACGGCCTTCACCGTCGCCCGCCGCCCGGCCGCGTCGTCCGGCGGGACGGCCTTGCCGGGGAACCTCTTGTGCCACAGTTGCTTCGCGACGTAGTACATCTCCCGCTCCACGCGGTCGGCCTCGGCCTCCGCCTCGCGGATCACGTCCTCGGCCGACAGCCCGGCGTCGAGTTCCAGCTCCAGCTTCGTCGCGAACTTCTCCTTCCCCAGCCGCCAGTCGCCGTTCGACCGCGGTAGCAAGTCCTTCTCCAGGAACGTCTGGTACTCCTTGAGCGCCTTCACGGCCGCCTTCGCGGGTTCGCTCAACTCGCCCGTTCCCGGCGTCGTGCCGGCGAACCCGAAGATGTCCTTCTCGTAGAACGCGATCGCGCCGAGGTTCCGCTTGATGGCGATCTCCGTCAGCACCCGCGGCGGGTTCGCCAGCGACTTCTTCGCGTCCTCGATCACCTTCGGGATGTACGTGATGCGCTGGGCCGCGTTCGCCGTGTTCCGCTCCTTCGGCAGCGTCGATTGCGTGAACAAGCTGAACACGCTGTCCGAGATGTACTCGCCGAAGACGCGGGGGTCGTTCTTGAAGCGAGAGTCGTTCTCCGCTTGCCAGAGGCCGTACTTCAGGGCGTGCGTCCAGATTTCGAGGTCGATCTGGGCCGACCGCGACAGCTTCTTCGCGTCGATCTTCGTGGGAAGCTCGGCGAGCAACTTCTTCGCCCGCTCGATGTCCTCGGCCCGCGCCGCCGGCGAGAGGTCGTCGAGCCGGTCGTCGTGGTCGTGGTTGCCTTGCGAAGTCGCGAACGCCGGGTGACGGCGGAACTCGTCGTCGAGGTACGCCTTGAACGCGGCCGCGAGCTTCGCGTCCTCCGGGTTCGGGTCGGCGGTCGGGGTCAGCGGCATGGCGAGCATCAGTAAGGGAAGCATGGGAAGTCCTGAAGGAAGATGACGCTCACAGGCTATCCGCAGGTTGTGAAGGTTTCTAGCCCGCGGCCGAGCCGGACGCGGCGGACGGCGAACTCCTTCGCCATGCTCTCGTACTCGCGGCGGGACAGGTCGAGGCCGCGGTCGTCCCGGCAGAGCGTCTGGAGGCACTCGATCACCTTCGCGTGCAACGGCGTGCCGACGAAGTCCTCGGCCGCCTGCAACTCGGGAACGGTCGCCGACCGGTCGGCCGGGCCGCGGCCCTCGTCGATCTCGTTCATCATCTCGTCGCACTCGATCATCAGTTGCTTGTCGCTCGGCTCGTCGTCGTCCGCGGGCGTCGGCGGTACGATCGGCGCGAGCGGGGCCGGGGCGGGCGTCGAGCCGGCGAGGTCGCGGCCGTGGCGGAGGCGGGTCTTCTCCAGGTCGAAGATGGCGCGGGCGGCCCGTTCCGCCACGTCCGCGTCGCGGTGGCCGAGGCGGGAGCGGTAGAACGTCGCGGCCGCGGCGAGGGTTTCGGCCCACGCGTCGCGGCGGTCCTCCGGGCTGACCGGGACGGGGATCGGGGCCGGCGGCAGGTGTTCGGCGATGCGGTTGGTCGCCGGGCGGGGCAGGGTGGCGGTCATGGTGTGGTCCTCCTCAAGAAGTGGGCAGACCACGATAAGATACGGATGTTCATGTGTCAAGCAGTTTGCACATGCACTCGCCGACCTCCGAAAACGCCACTTTGAGATGTCCGCCCCGACCGCAAGAACGCCACTCGGCAAGACACCACCCGCCGGGCGCGGTAGGGTGAAGGTAAGTAATCGAGTGCCAAGTCATGACTCGAATCCTTCGCGCCCGTATCCCTCGCGCTGTCTTGAGCGTATTGGCAGGCTTGCTGGTCGCCGGTTGCGTCGTATCGTGCGAGATCGCGTTCCGGCCCCACAACGGCATCCGCGTCGGCAGCCTCTTGGACGAGGCAAGGTCCGCCCTCCCGGTCGGTTCATCCCGCGAACAGGTCGTGGCATGGTTCGACGCACGCGGACTGACTTACCAGACCGTGTATGGCAAGGGTGGGGAGTTTGCTCGGTACTTGGTGCGAAAGCAGAACGGCAGTTGGATGCAGCCGGACGCCAACCTCTGGATGCAATTTGATTTCGATGCGGCTGAGCGGTTGTCAAGGATCGGTGCTGGACAGAACTAGCCGCCCATCCTTCCGCTCCGCCGACCGCCATGCAACCGGTCGTGGCGTGACATCCAGACACGTCACGCTTACGCCGTGACGCTCGCCGTTGACACGGCACGCGGTCGTTTTGGGGTCGCCCGTGCCATCGGAAGAAGTCCCACCGCCAAGCACTCGCGCTTTCTCGTCCCAAACCTCTGGTTCGGGATGCCGCGTCGCGAACCTCTGGTTCGCGACAAGGTGGCGCTGCCTCCCGAGTCAATGGCGAGCGTCGCGGCGTGAGCGCGACGTGGCTGCACGTGCCCGAGCCACATCGCGCTCACGCCGCTCGCCGTTGCGATCCGTACCGCCGCCAACGGGCTGGCATCCCCGCTCGCACGCGAACCAGAGGTTCGCGGCGTCGCGTCCCGAACCGGAGGTTCGGGACGAGGAAGGACGAATGAAGAGTTACGCTCGCGCGTGTCGTTGAAAAAACTCCCACAGCCGCGCGTTCGCATCGAGCCGCGTCGTCGTCGGGCCGCCGATGCGGGGGTTGAGCTGGCCCTTGCCGCCGGGCCAGTGGTGGCCGTGGCCGACGACCGAGATCGCGCGAAACTCCACGCGGCCGGGGAACAGCTCCTCGTGGACGCCGTCCGCGTCGGACTCGACCGTCGAGGTGCGGGTGCAGCCGTTCGCGGCGGCCCAGCGTTCGAGCGTCGTTCGCACCGGCGGGCGGGGTTGTAGCTTGTTCCCCCACGGGACTTCGACCGAGCCGCCGCGGTACGGGATCAGCGGGTCGAGCGTGCCGACGACGTAGAGCGTCGGCAGCGGCCGGACCGGGACCGCGTCCGTCCAGCAGTGCCCGGCGACGGGGGCGACGGCCGCGAGCCGGTCGCCCCGCTCGGCGGCGAAGCGGAACGTCATCCCCGCGCCGTTCGAGAAGCCGGTCAGGTAGACGCGGCGCGGGTCAGCCGGCGACCGCGACAGCATGTCGTCGATCACGGCCGCGAGGAAGCCCACGTCGTCGGCGGTGGTTCGCAGCTCCTCGGCCGGGGCGTGCGAGCCGTCGTTCCACCGCGGCGGGTTGGTCAGGAACTTCGGCGGCTGGTCCGGGTACGGCCGCAGCGCCTCCGGCACGACGAGCAGGAAGCCGTTCGCGGCGGCGAACGGCGGCAGCTGCGTCTCGTCGGCCGACCACTCGGCCGTGCCGCCGGTGCCGGGCAGGAAGATGACGACGGGAAGGGGTTCGGCCCCGGCCGGCGGGCGGAAGAGGAGGTACCGCCGGTCGAGGCCGTCGTGCGGGAGTTCGACGAGTTCCACGGTCACGCCTTCAGCGGCATCAGGGCCAGCGCCAGGACGGCCAGCCCGCCGAGGGAGAAGATCGCGAGGAAGAACAGCCACGCCATCGCGCCGCCGGTCAGCACGTTCGGCTTCTGGCCGGGCGGCGTGAGCGGCTCCTCCCACTTGTGCTCCGGCCGCGGCACGGCGACCGGGCGTTCGTCCTGGTCCCGCGGCCGCGGCGGGGAGAGCGGTTCCTCGTTGGCGAACGGCGGTGGCGACGCATTCGCCAACGGCACGGCCACCAGCGCCTCGCAGTCGGCGCAGCGGATCTTCTTCCCCGCGAGTTCGTCCGGGGCGGGCAACACCGCCCCGCACGTCGGGCACGTCACGTCGATCGGCATCGCGATTTCTCCCCCGGTTCGTGTGGCTTCAATCCCCTGGGACCGCGGGCGTCCCGCCCGCCGCGGCCCCAGCCACTTGAGGCTGATCCCCGGAGCCGGGAAGGTGGGCGGGCGGGACGCCCGCGGTCCCAGGGCCGCCTTGCCCTCGGTTCTTCAACCACGCTTCTAGTCGATTTCGATTTCGCCCACGGCCACGGAGTTGATGTTATCCGCCGTCAGCGCCGTGACGCGGACGGCGCTCGCCCGGATGCCGCGGAACTGCCACTCGAAGTCGTGCCGCGCGCCCTGGCCTTGCAGCTCCTTCGATTGAATCACCCGGTCGTTCGCGTCCAGCAGTTCGATCTTCGCCGAGCGGACGGTGTAGCCCCGGTCGTACGACGGGTCGCGGTTGCCGAGGACGACGACGCGGCTGACGAGGACCGGGTTCTGGAACGTCACGCGGACCCACGGCTTGCCGCCGGCCGGTTCCGCCTTCGAGAACCAGGACGTGCGGGTGTCGCCGTCGAAGGCGTGGGACGCCGGCCATTGCTGCCACTCGGTGCTGGCCGTGAACGTCGCCCGGTCGCGCTGGCCCTTCAGCACGGCGTTCGGGCCGCGCTTGAACGGCGGGTCCTGGTCGGCCACGCCGGGGGCCGGCCCGCCGACCTGCGGCGGGGGGAAGGCGGGTTGGAACTGCATCTGGCGGCCGTCGATCTGCCCGTCGGCGGGCCGGAACCGTTGCTCCTCCGGCGGCGCGAACTCCATCCGGCGGGCCGGTTGCGCGGCCACCGGCTGCGGGACGATCGGCGGCGGCGGTTTCGGGTCGTCGTCGAGGTCCGGCGGGACGTAGGCCGTGCCGTCGTTCTTGCGGGAGCTGCCCCACGCGGCGTAGGCCAGCACGCCGAGGCCGACGGTCCCGGTGAGCAGGAACAGGGCCAACCACTTGAACGCCGTCGGCGTCATCATGGACTCCCGCCGCCGCTTCGCGATCGGCCGGCGGTTCGGCTTCCGCTCGCGGGGCGTGTCCTCTTCCTCCTCCGGCTCGTCGTCCTCGTCTTCGCGAACCTTGCGGGCCTTGTGGACGGGGGCGTCCGCCTTCGGCTCCGGCTTCGCCTTCGCCGCGACCGGGACGGCCACCGGCCGCGCCTTCACGGCCCGCGCCACCGGGACGGCGGCCGGCGGCGGGGGGGCCGCCGCGTCCGTCGAGGGGACGGTCACGACGCCCTGGCAGCCGCCGCACCGGACGTTCTGCCCGGCGTACTCGTCCGGCACGGGGAGCGTCGCCCCGCACTGCTGACACGTCGCGTTGATCGGCATGGAGGAACCCAACAGGCCCGCGGTACCGCGTCATTGTAACCGACGACCCCGGCCCGACCCAGGGAAAGATCGGGCCAACTTCCGGGGTGGGAACCCGTTTTCATCCGTAACGGGGAACCCGGAGTTGCGGTATTCACCTCACACCCCTCCTGGTATCCTGTGTCTGGGGAAGAAGCCGAGGAATCACGAATGCGAACACTCCACGCACTCGCTCTCACGCTGCTCGCGGCCGCCGTCGCCGCCGGGCAGCCCGCGCCGGGCACGCCGCCCCCGGCCGTGCCGACGCCGTCGCCGCCGGGCGGGAACAAGCCGCCGGAATGGCCGAAGGAGGTCGGCGGCAAGGACCTCAAGGGCTGGCTGGCGGAGTTGAAGGACTCGCCGGACGGCGCGATGCGGGAGGCGGCGACGAAGGCCATCCCGATGTTCGGCCCGTCCGCCCGGAAGGAGGCGATGCAGCCGCTCATCACCGCCGTCCGGCGGGAGACGGACCCCGGCGTGAAGGTGAACCTGCTCATCGTCCTCGGCAACATCGGGCCGGAGAACGCGGAGGAGGGGAAGAAGGTCGTCGATATTTTGAAGATCACGCTGTCCACGGCCCCGCAGGGCAGCCCGTACAAGCTGCACGCCGCCCGCGGGCTGGGGAACTGCGCCCTGTACGCCGCGGAGGCGATCCCGGAGTTGGTCAGCGCCGGGATGGACGACACGGCGTGGGAGACGCGGCGGACGGTGGCGCAGGTGCTCGGCATCGTCGGCCGGCCGAACGAGAACAAGAAGTCGCCGAACGCGCAGGCGCTCACCGCCGTGTCGAAGAAGATCGGGTCCGAGAAGTCCGCCCCGGTCCGGCTGGAGTTGGTGCAGGCGATGGTCGTCATGGGGCCGCCGGTCGTGCCGAACCCGGCCGACTACCCGCGGGTGATCGCGCCGTACTTCAAGGCGATCAACGAAGGGATCAAGGACGAGAAGGACAAGGCCATCCAGGTGTGGCTGCACATGCTGCTCATGCTGTACGACGGGTCGCAACTGACGGACGCGACGATCAAGAAGATCGCGGACCTCGTGCCCGGCCCGGACCTCGGCGGCCGGCTGGCGGCCCTGCGGGCGCTGGCGATGCTGGACGAGCGGGCGAAGCCGTTCGTGCCGGTCATCATCGCGGCCCTGAAGACGGACGACCCGGTGACGCAGCTGGAGGCGATGAACGCGCTAGCGGCCATGCGGGAGCACGCCCGGCCGGCGCTGCCGGAGTTGGAGAAGATCAAGACGACCTCGAAGAACGAGGACCTGAAGGAGTCCGCGGCGGAGGCGATCGACATCATCAACGGCAAGGCCCCCGTCCCGGCCGCGCCGCCGCCGAAGAAGTGAGCGCCCGACTTCCGAAGTCCGGCTTCGACTTCGGAAGTCGAGGGATAGAGGGGCGGTTGCGAAAGGGGCACTCGCCCCCGCGCGGGATCGACTTCCGAAGGCGAAGCCGGACTTCGGAAGTCGGGGTTGCCTGTTGCAACCGGCGGCCGTTCGTCGATAATAACTCTCAATTCTCCCCACGCCCGCCGGCGACACCCATGATCTCCCTCGCGGGCCGACCGGCCCGAACCCTCTGCTCCGGCCGCACCCGCCGCGAGTTCCTCCGCGTCGGCGGCCTCGCCGTCGGCGGGCTGTCGCTCGCGTCGCTGCTCGCCCACGCGAAGCCGAAGCGCCCCGCGAAGTCGTGCCTGCTCGTCTTCATGGAGGGCGGCCCCAGCCACCTCGAAACGTTCGACCTGAAGCCGGACGCGCCGGTGGAGGTCCGCGGCGAGTTCAAGCCGATCGCGTCGTCCGTCCCCGGCGTCCGCGTCTGCGAACTGCTGCCGAACCTCGCGAAGCAGATGCACCACTTCGCACAAGTGCGGTCGGTCCACCACGCCATCAACGACCACAACGCCGGCGCGTACTACATGCTCACCGGCAAGTCGCCGAGCGACGGCGGGAAGCTCGTCATCGCCGACTCGCCGACGACGTTCCCGTGCATCGGCAGCGTCATGGCGAAACTGCGGCCAATCGAGACGCCGATCCCGCCCTACGTGCTGCTGCCGGAGTTCCAGTGGAACAACGGGGTGGACATCGGCGGGCAAAAGGCCGGCTTCCTCGGCCCGAAGTTCGACCCGTTCGTCGGCGGCGACCCGAGCTTGAAGGACTACTCGATTCCCGGATTGGACCTCCTGCCGGAGTTGCCGCTCGACCGGCTCAACGAGCGTGACGACCTTCGCAAAGAACTGGACCGCGCCGTCGGGCGGCTCGGCGACGCGACCTCGACGGAGCGGATGACGGTGTTCCAGCAGAAGGCACTCGAGATCATCACCTCGCCGCAGACGCGGGCGGCGTTCGACCTGTCGCGGGAGCCGACGAAGCTGCGGGAACGCTACGGCCTGGACCCCGGCACGGACCGGAGTATCGAGGCCCGGAAGTTCGGCGGGCTGCCGCACCTGGGTCAGTGCATGTTGCTCGCCCGGCGGCTGATCGAGGCCGGCGTGCGGCTCGTCACGCTCGTCACCGGCCGGCGGATCGACCAGGCGTGGGACACCCACCGCGACCACTTCGGCCTGATGCGGCGGGCGCTCTGCCCGCCGTTCGACCGGGCGCTGTCGGTGCTGATGGAAGACCTGCACGAGCGGGGGCTGCTGAAGGACACGCTCGTCGTGGTGATGGGCGAGTTCGGGCGGACGCCGAAGGTCGGCCAGGTCACGTCGAACGCCGGGGCGAACAAGAACAACGGCCGCGACCACTGGCCGTACTGCTACACGGTGCTCTTCGCGGGCGGCGGCGTGCCGGGCGGGGCGGTCTACGGGTCGAGCGACAAAACGGCGGCGTTCCCGAGCGAGAACCCGGTGTCCCCGGAGGACGTGGCGGCGACGATTTATTCCGCGCTGGGCGTCGATCCGACGACGGAACTGCGGGACCCGCTGGACAAGCCGTACACGCTGAGCGCCGGGACGCCGATCCGGGCGATCTTGTCGTAACGTGGTTTTGGTTTTGTTCCCTCCCCCCTTGGGGGGGAGGGTTAGGGAGGGGGGT
>NZ_JCABYM010000029.1:0-5897 GCF_059499385.1 Limnoglobus sp.
GGTCACCGCCGGTAGACGCCGAAGTCGTTGAAGAACACCCGCTTCGCGAGCCGGTAGAGGATGTTCTTTTCCGGAACCTCGTTGCCGGGGTTGTACTGCGAGTTGTGCGGCGTCATCGCGGCCAGCTCCGCCATCGCCGTCCGCCGGGCCGTCGCGTCCTTCGCCCCGTGCCGCTCGACGACGGCCTTCAACAGGTCCGGCCGCTCCAGCACGATGCACCCGCGGGTCGCCTCGGCCGCGGTTTCGCGGAAGTCCTTCAGGTAGGCGCTCGTCAGGAACTTCTCCCGCAAACTCCGGCCGTCGTGGGTCGCGTGGATCGACTCCTTCGAGAACTGGACGATCGGGCACGGCTCGATGTCGCCCCACGGGTTGATGTGGTGGCTGATCCCCGTCACCGCCGGGCAGAGGGCGTTCCCCTCGCCGTCGTAGTAGGCATCGACGATCACGATCGGTTTTTTCGCCCGCATCTCGACGACGAACTCGCGGGCGCGCTTCGCCTGCTCCGGCGTCAGGCACAGGTCCACGTTCGGGTTCGGCCCCATCGGCCGGTAGACGTGGAACCAGGTGTACATGACGCCCATCTCGATGAGCCGGTCCACCCACTTTTCCGTCAGCAGGTCGTCGATGTTCGTGCGGCACAGGCTGGTGCAAACGCCGGTGAAGACCTTGTTGTTCAGGCAGTTCTGCACGCCCTGGAGCGTCTTCGATAGCACCCCGGCCCGGCCCCGGCGCTCGTCCGAGACGATCTCGGAGCCTTCCACGCTAACCAGCGGCGTGACGTTGCCGAGTTCCCGCATCCGCTTGGCGCGGTCGTCCGTGATGAAGTGGCCGTTGGTGAAGATTTGGAAGTAGCAGTCCGGGAACTCGGCGAGCATGTCGAGCAGGTGCGGGTGCATGAACGGCTCGCCGCCGACGATGCCGAAGAAGGCGTTGCCCATCTGCTTGGCTTCCCGCACGAGCTTGCGGAACGCCGGCGGGTCGATGGTGTGCTGCTTGTGGGCCACGTCCACCCAGCACCCCTGGCAGCGGAGGTTGCACGAGTTGATGATCGACACGTACAGGAACGGCGGGAACACCTGGCCGCGGCGGAGCCGGGCCTTGTGCCGGAGGACGGACAGGCCGCCCTTGACGCCCATGTTCCAGGCGAGCTTCCAGAGCAGCCGCTTGTCGGCCTCGACGAGCATCCGCTTGGCCATCTTCAGCATCATGGCGGGGGCTTCCGTGGGGGTGTGCAGTTGATCTTACCGAGGAAACGACCCAGGGCTTGCACCGAATGATCGCGGCGGGGATGATCGGGCACCAAGTGGAGCGACGACACTGACGGGTTGGTAAACTAACAATTCCGATGCGGGGGCGAACATGATCGAACCGCCGATTGCCAAAGGCGTTTTCCTCTGTGAGGCGGTCATCGTTGAAGAGGAAACGCGAAACGTCAGCCTCATCAATTGCTTCACCCGGAGGGTTGTAGACGGATTCCCATCGCCGCTCCAACAGTTCTACGTTTTCGCCATTGTAACTAACGGCTATGGTACAATGCCGTTGCGGATGGTCGTGACCGACCTGAACGACGGGAGTGAACTTTTGGCGGTCATCGGGGTCCTGGAGTTCAGCGACCCGTTGGACGAGAAGCGGGCCTTGGTTCCGGTGAAAAATCTGGTATTCCGGCATCCCGGTGTGTACGAAGTCGCACTCGAATCGAACGGTGCTTACCTGACACGAGCCCGGTTCAAACTCGAATCCTGGGAGGACGTCTCATGAATCACCGGTCCAACAGTCACGATTCCGAATTGGTGATCATCGAGGCCGATGCCTCGAAGTTCGTCCCGCGAAAGATCACAGACCCGAAAGAACTCGAGCGTATCCGCAAACTGGTCGCGGACTTGGAAAAATACGGCTACATGAAGCCACGGCCGCCGAAATCGGTCGCCGAGGACCCACCGCCGGCCGACCCGCCGCCCGCGGGCTGACTCACTCCAGCGCCTTCGCCACGGCCGCGGACCACGCGGCGTACCCGGCCTCACTCAGGTGGAGGCCGTCCTTCACGAAGAACCCCGGCCGCGGCTTGCCGTCCGTCCCGAGCGTCACCGGCACGATGTCGATGTACCCCAGCCGCGGGTCGGCGTCACAAAGACCCTTCACCATCCGATTCGCCTGTTGCTGCACGTCGTACAGCTTCCACCGGGCCAGGCTCGGCTTCACCGGCAGGTAGAGAATCCGCGTCTGCGGCAGCTTCGCGTGGACGGCCTTCGCGAGCGCCGCGAAGTCGTCGCGGAGTTGCTCCGGCTTGCGGCCCTTCGCGATGTCGTTGTCGCCGGCGTAGAAGACGACCACCTTCGGCGCGTGCGGCAGCAGGATGCGGTCGGCGAAGTGCGTCGTGTCGCGGATTTCCGACCCGCCGAACCCGACGTTGACGTAGGGCTTGTCCGGGAACGACTTGGCGAGGTTCCACAGCCGGATGCTGGAGCTGCCGGCGAAGAATACGCCTCCCTTCGCGGGCGGGGCCGCGGCGAGCCGCTTCTCGATGCCGGCGATTTCCTTCTCCCAGCGGAGGGCCTGCCCGCCGGGGGTGGCGAGCAAGAACGCGGACGCGACGGCGAGTGGGGTGAACATGAGCATTCCTTAAACGGCGACGGCCCGCTCGCGAACGAGTCGTCGGGCGGTGAGACTGCCAAAGTTGACGGTGTCGGAAGTGGCGATCTGCCATTCGGCGGGTCCACCGCAGCCCAAGATGTCATCGACTTTTCGGTTGACGGATTCCTTGATCTCGGCCGTCGGGAATGTCCAGACGGGCAACCACGTCGGCCACGTCGACGGAATGTACTCGCCGATGACTCGCTCCAACCGGTCGAGGGCGTCGGACGAGAGTGGTTGTAAGTCGTAGTGTCGCTCGTCCACGCCGTCCGGGTTAGGGACTTCCTTCGAGCAATCGAACTTGAAGACCGGCCCGCCCTCGCCGAGTTGAAGGACGCCCCCGAACGCGCCGTCGTAGTAGTCAAGGATCAGCACGCGGGTCACGGGGGATGGGGCATTCAGCCCTTCGCGAAACGTCGTCATATGTCACCCCCGGCCGAATAGTTGGTTGAACGCCTCGGCCGCCTCCGCGGTCACCGGCTTGGATAATTCTACCGTCCGGTGCAGCGGGTCGCGACGGGTCGGCGTGTCATGAACGCGGAAGAGTTGCTCGACCGCGGCGCGGGCGGCCCGGCCGCCCGGGGCAGTCGTGGCGCGGGCCGTCACCGAGACGCCGTGAATGCCAAGGACGGATTCGGCCGCGACGGCCTGCGCCGCGAGGCGGTCGGCCGATTCCGGGTCCGTGCCAAATCGGGTGAGTGTTTCCGTCACCCGTGCTTCCGCCGCGCCCGCACGCTATGCGGGAACAGCGCCTCCTGGTTCAGCGCCCCGGCCGCGTCGAACGGCCACGGCCGCGGCTCGCCGGCGACCTCCAGGTGCGGGTTCTCCGTCGCTTCCGCCACCAGCGACGGCGACACCCACAGCTCCGCCACCTCCAGCGTGTTCGGGACGACCGCGACCTTCAGGTTCGCCTCCTCCGGGTTCCAGCAGGTGTCGATGCACCACTGGACGCACTCGCGGTCCGTCTCGAACCCGATGGGCAGTTTGCTCCGCCACAAGAAGCGGGCGGTCAGGTTGTTCATCCGGAACGGCCGCTGGTCGATGCAGGCCAGGGCGCGGTTCGTCGTCAGGTCGGCAATGCCGATGCCGGTCGCGTTGCCGTGGCTCTCCGGCGACACGTCGAGCAGCCCGATCCGCGTGATCCGCGGCTTCGCCGCGGCCAGCTCCATCTCCGGGGATGCTTCGATGAGCAGCCGGCCGACGACGTTCGGGTCGAGGCCCGCGCCGCTGTAGTTCTTCCCGCACTCGCCGACGATCAGCACGTCGAGCTTATCGAACGGAATCTTCCCCATCAGCTCGCGGGCCTTCACCAGCAGCGGCGGCTCCTCGTCGAACAGGTCGTCCTTGTCGATCACTTCGAGGATCGCCGTCTCCTCGTTCGTGTTCTCGACGATCGCGAGGCCGCCGAGGAACGGCGTCTTCGCCATCAGCACCTTCGCGGACGCCGGCATCATCTCGGCCAGCCCGCGGACGCCCCAGGAATGCACCTGGTCCGCCCCGTGCCGCTTGCCGAGACCGATGGTCAGCATCTTCAGGATGCCGCTCTCGAACTTGCCGCGGAAGTCGGTGTGCGGCTTCACGCGTGAGACGGTCACGACGCCGTCGGCGGCGAGGGCGTTCTTGTCCCACCAGACCGGCAGGCCCCAGGTGTTCGTGCCGACGGCGACCGCGTCCATGTCCGTGACGACCGGCACGCCGAGGTGCGCCTCGTCGATGTCGTAGCTGGCGAGCAGCTCCCGCTGGCCCTCCGGCGTCGCCCCGCCGTGCGACCCCATCGCCGACACGACGAACGGCTTCGCCCCGAGTTCCGTCAGCGCGTCGATGGTCGCCTTCGCGATGGCGAGGTAGTTCTTGATCCCGCGGCTACCGCACCCGACGGCGATCCGCATCCCCGGCTCGACCCGCTTCGCGAGCTTGGACGACAGCCACGCCCGACGGGTCTCGGCGGGCACGTCGGCGACCGTCGGCTGCGGGGCGATCTGGCGGACACGTTGCAGGCTGGGGAGCTTGAGCATGGGAAACAGGAGTCAGGAGTCAGGAATCAGGAGTCAGGGGTCAATTTACAGGAAGCGAGCCACGGAATCAGGCAGTCGCGGCCGAATCGGGCGCTGAACCGCTTCGCCGCGGACTTCAGTTGGTGGTGGCCGTCGCTGAAGGCGACATCCGGGAGCCACGTCGTCGCGTCGAAGACGGGGACGCCGAACTCGCGGGTGAGGGTGTCGAGGTACTCGGCGAACGCGGCCGTCGCCTCAGGCGGGTACAGGTCGCGGAACGACGTGGCTTCCGGCATCCGGTAGAGCGCGACCGGGACGTTCCGCTCGCGGCAGAGCGCGAGTAGGTCGCGGGTGGCGCGGTCCGGCAGCGGGGCGACGGCGTAGTTTCGGAAGGCGGCCGCGTATTCGGTCCGCGTGCGGGCCGTGAGGCGTGCGTGGTCGGCCGGAGTGATCGGTTCAAACGGGAACGGTGCCCAGCCGCGGTCGTCCATCTGCCGCCACTGGAAATCGACCCGGTGCTGCCACGGCAACAGCGACGGCATCGCGTGGCTGACGAGCAGCAGCCGGGACGTGTGCCACGGCAACGCCCGGTGGGTTAGCCATCGGCCGCGCAGCGCGTCTGCTTCGTCGCAGTACGGCGACAGCCGGTCGATGTCCGCGAGGCTCAGGCGACTCGTCGTGTCCCGCAGGACGTGCTCGGCCGGGCCGGGCTGGTTGAACACGCTGGCCATCACTTCGACGAGAACGGCCCGCGGCGTCACCCCGGTGTCGAGGAGGCGGCGGAGGTTCAACAGGTGGTGGACCGGCCCGCCGCCGGACTGGCCGAAGTTGTAAACGACCGGCGACGCGACGCCGAGGTCGTGCGGTGACAGGCCCATCTGCGTGCGGGAGCTGCCCAGCGCGAGGACGAGCGGGCCGTCCATCTTCCGGACGGCCTTGAACCGCCAGCCGAACTCCGGGTCGCGCCACTCGGGGCGGACGGTTTCGAGCGCGACGGCCATACCGAGCTGCGCGAGCACCGCCCCGGCGACGGCGACGACGGCCGCGGTCCGCGCCCGCTTTCGTGCGTGCGCCTTCATCGCGGCCCCCGCCGTTCTTGGCTTTGTTCCCTCCCCCCTTGGGGGGGAGGGTTAGGGAGGGGGGTAACCTGTCCAGTCGCGGTGAGCATCGCGTTAGCCGTTGGACGCGCCCGGGGGGGGGGGGGGGGGGGGGGGGGGGGGGGGCGGGGGGGCGGGGGGGGCGCGGGGGGGGGGGGGCCGCGGCGCCCGGCGG
>NZ_JCABYM010000030.1:0-5716 GCF_059499385.1 Limnoglobus sp.
GGGGGGGGGGGGGCGGGGGGGGGGGGGGGGGGGGGGGGGGGGGGGGGGGGGGGGCCCCCCCCCGAGCTACCCGCCTCGGACGCGATCCTCACATCGGGAGGAAGGTTTACCCCCCTCCCTAACCCTCCCCCCCAAGGGGGGAGGGAACAAGAAAAAACCCGACGGGCCTCGCAAAGCCCCGGCCCACCCTACAAGGACTCCCCCATGTCCGACCCGGCCGACACCCCGCCCGACAAGCCCGCGCCGCGGTCCGGGCCGCAACCGCTCTGGATGACCTCCGGCGGCCCCGCCCCCGTCGGCCGCGGGAAGGCGCTGGTCGTCGGCCTGCTGCTCATCGTCGCCGTCGCCGGCGTGCTCGTCGGCGTGCTGCTGCTGCCGTCCCCGCCGGTCAACGCATACATCGTGTCGCTGCCGCTGCCGCTGTACGACGACGCGGCCGTGCCGCCGGTCCCGTTCGCCGAGCAGGACACGAAGCTGCTCGTCGAGTGCTTCCCCGAGAACGCCGAGAACGCGTACAACGCGCAAGAACTCGACCCGCTCCGCGGCAAGCTGAAGGCCATCGCCGAGGGCCGGCTTCGGGCCGACTGGGGCGACGACGACCGGCGGAAGCTCGCGGCCGGCCGGCCGTTCATCTTCCACATCGCCGGGCACGCGGCCGTCGCCAACGACGCCGTCTACCTGCTGCCGATCAAGGCCGACCCCGCCGACCCGCAGACGTGGCTGCCGCTCGACAAGGTGCTGGCCGCGATGGCCGACTGCCCGACGCCGAAGAAGCTGCTCCTGCTCGACCTCGGCAAGCCGCGGACCAGCCCGTTCCTCGGCCCGCTGCAAGACGACGTGACGCCGAAGCTGCACGAGTGGCTGGCGAAGAAGCGGGACACGCTGCCGTGCCCGGTGCTGGTGTCGTGCGCCCCCGGCGAGGAGAGCTACGCGATCCCGGCCGCCGGGGCGTCCGCGTTCGCGTTCTACGTCGCCGAGGGCCTCCGCGGCGCGGCCGACGGGTTCGGCGGCGGGGCCGTGGACAAGAAGGTGAAGGCCCGCGAGCTGGCCGCGTTCGTGAGCACCCGCGTCGCCCGGTGGGCGCGGCAGAACCGCGACCTGCCGCAGCAGCCGACGCTGTTCGAGCCGACGACGTTTTCGGACTTCGACCTGATGCTCGACGTGCCGGACCCGATCGCGGAGGACCCGGAGCCGCGGAAGACGGAGTTCGCGAAGGTCGGGCTGGCGGACGCCTGGGCGCAGCGGGCGGCCCTGCCGCCGGACGCCGCGCGGCGGGCCGCGGCGCAACTCGCCCGCTGGGCGTCGGCCGCGGTGCGGGCCGAGCAGGTGGTCGCGGCGACGGCCGGCGACACCCGCACCGGCGACGCGACCGCCCTGGCGCGGGAGTGGTGGAACGAAGTCATGCGGGCCGCCCGCGCGCCGGACGCGATCGCGTACCGGTCGCTCGCCGGCGTTCAACTCCCGCCGCCCGGCGGGATGCCGCCGACGGACTCGGTCGCCCCGGTGCGGGCGGCGCTGGTGCGGTACGCCGCGACGGCGCTGCCGGAGGCCGGGGCGAAAGTGGACGAGAAGGAACTCGCCGCCGTCCGCGAGGCGTTCAACGCGGCCGCGGCCGCGGTGCCCGGCCCGGTGACGGCCCGCGTCGTGTGGGACTGGCTGCTCCGCGAGTACGCCCAGCCGAAGCCGGCGGTAATCGCGTTCGCGGCGAACGCGACGGCCGCCGTGCTGCGGGCGACCCCGGACCTGTACGTCGAGGCCGTCGCGCTCCAGCACGCGAAGCTGGCGGACGCCTCCCCGTTCGACCGCGCGGAGGCCCGCGGCACGCTGATGAAGTTCCTCCGCGCGGAGGCCGCCGCGAGCGCGGCGCTGACCCGCGGGGCCGGCGGGTTCGAGTGGGTCGCGGCCCAGGTCGCGGCCGCCGACGACGCCAAGCTGAAGGCCGAGCAGCAACTCTTCGCCGCGAGTTCGTCCCGCGAGGTGAAGGCCGCGGACGACGCGCTGGACGCGGTGCTGGCCGCGTTCGCCGAGATCGACGACCGGCTCGTCACGGTCGCGGCGGCGAAGGCCGCGGCGGACGACGCGATCCGCCTCAGCGCCGGGACCGCCCTCGCTGTCGCGGAGCACGGCTGGCCGGAGGAGAGCGACTGGGCCGCGCTCGCGGCGAGCGCCACGGCGCTCGCGGACCTGGTGTACCGCAAGCCCCCGGCCGACTGGGTTCCGAACGAGTTGAAGGTGAAGACGAAGGAGGTGGCCGAGCGGGCCGCGAAGTTCGCCCGGACCTTCGACGCGGCCGCGGTGAAGGACCTGATCGACGGGGCCGGGGCCGCCCGCCCGTTGGCGATCCCGAAGTACGAGGCGCTGCTCCTCACGCCGCTCGTCGCCGGCGCGGACCGCGGCAAGGTGTGGGACGCGCTCGACCAGATCCACGTCCGGCTTCACACGACCGCCCGGAAGGACGGCGACCTGGACGAGAACGCGAAGCGGACGATCACGCCGAAGCCGGTGGTCCCGCAGCCGCTGCCGAACGCCCGTAACCGCCGCGCGGACGTGGGCGTGAAGCTGCTCGAACTCGCCGGCCACCCGGAGGGGAAGAAACTGGCCGCCGAGGCGCAGGGCATCCGCGGCGCGGACGCCGCCGACCGGTGGGGTCCGTTCGCTCAATCGCTCCGCGAGGCGTGGGGCCGCGACGGGCTGACCCGGCGGATGAAGGACCACGCCGACAAGGGCGAGTGGGACGCGCTCGACCGGCTCGCCCGGTCCCTGCCGCTCGGCCTCTGGCAAGCGAATCCGGATGCGCCGGGCGTGACGGATTGGCGGGTCGCGGCAGCGAAACGGCAGCTCCGCGACGAACTCGCGTACCGGGCATGGCTCGCCGCCCACTACCGGAAATACGCTACGGCCCGCACCGACGTTAGCGGCGCGGCCCGGCCGTACCAGAACGCGGCCGCCGAAGCCGACCGCCGCCCGCGGGACTAGCGCAGAATGGAGCGCACAGGACCGCCGAGTCTTTTTCACAGGATGACATCATGACGACCCGCATTCTCCTCCTGGCGGTCGGCCTCGCGGCGACCGCCGCCGGCGGGACCGCCCAGGACGCCCCGGCGAACAAGGTCTACGCCTTCTTCAGCCCGCAACCCAGCCTCGACGCCGACAAGAAGGTGTTCGCCACCGGGACCGAGCGGGCCGTCAGCCTCGGCCTGCGGCCGAACGTCGAGCAGCACGCCTACGTGTTCGCGTACAACCCGACGGAGGACGACAAGACGGTGAACGTCATCCTGTCCGCCGGCACGAAAGTCGGGGACGAGATCGCCCGCACCGCCGCCCCGGTCGTGGTGCCGGCCAAGCAGGTCGTGAAGGTCGCGCTCGTCGCGAAGCCCGCGGCCACGGCCGTGCCCCCGGTTCCGCCCGCGGCCGCCGACAAGGACAAGCCGGCCCCGCCGCCGGAGCCGCAGGGGGTGAAGGTCAAGAACGAGTCCACGCTCGTCCTTCGGGTGGAAGAGGCCGGCAAGCCGGAGAAGCCCCGCGCGGCCGAGAAGTACGAGAAGTACGACGTGATCGTGAACCCGCCGCGGTCGCCGTACTTCAAGGCGACGTACCAGCGGCGGGCGAAGGAGGGCACGCTGGCCGTGACCGTCGAGTTCGTGAAGCCGACGACCGAGCCGCTGTTCTCCGACAAGCCGGCGAAGGTGAGGCTCGACCTCCGGCCCGACCTGAACCCCGACCTCGACCCGGAGACGCTCAAGCAAGGCACGTTCGAGGCGGAAGTCACCGTCGGCAACACGGCCACGCTGTTCGCCGAGGGGGTGAAGTACCGGCCGGGCCGGGACAAGAAGAAGGCCGTCGTCGCCGTCAGCGTGGACGGGTACGACCGGGCGTTCCTGATTCAAACGAACTTCGACGGCAACCCGGACGACTTCACCGCCCCGTTCGCGAACGTGAAGCTGTCCAGCGAGCGGCAGGTCCCCGGCAAGCCGGTGACGGTGACGGTCGAGACGGACCGCATCACGGCCCCGACGACGGTGCTGAGCGTGGACCGGACCGGGAACGACACGTTCGACGTGATCCAGCGGTACGACACGGAACGCAACGCGGTCGTGTACGTCAAGGTCGGCGGCGACAACGACGCGGTGAAGCTGACGCCGGTGGTGCAGGACTGGGCCGTCGAGTTCGCGACGACGGCCGTGGCCGGGAAGCGGACGTTCAAGGTCCAGCGCGGCCCGACGAAGGACGGCGAGGACTCGGCCGTGCTGCTCGTGGACCGCACGGCCCCGGAGGACGTGAAGCTCGCGGACCTGCCGGCGAAGGACAAGATTCTGGTCGGCACGGAGCACACGCTGAAGGCGTCCGGCCTCGACCCGGAGTCGGACGTGGCGGCCGTCTACTTCTACGTCGGCGACGCCCCGGCGGCGGACGGCAAGCCGGCCCCCGGCGGCAAGGCCGTCAAGGGCGTGCTGCTCGACAAGGCGACGAACACCTGGGCGACGAAGGACCCGCTCCGGCTGCCGGACGTGCGCGGCGAGATCAAGGTCGGGGCGCTGTTCGTCAACGGCGTCGGCCTGACCAGCCCGACCGAGGCGGTCGTGTACGTCCGCGAGCCGGAGAAGGAGGGGAACGGCAAGCCGAAGAAGACGACCGGCTCCATCGTCGGCACGGTCGTGCAGGCAACCCGGCTTCAACCGGACCTGCCGGTCGCGCTGTTCGATTCCGCGAAGAAGGAGCTGAAGAAGACGAAGACCGACTCGGCCGGGAAGTTCGAGTTCAAGGACCTACCGCCGGGCGAATACATCGTCGCGTCGGTGAAGCGGCAGGACCAGAACGCGAACGGCCAGGCCGACGTGACCGTCGAGGCCGGCGACAAGCCGGCGAAGGCGGAGATCGCGATCAAGCGGTGACGTTTCCCGACTTCCGAAGTCCGGCTTCGACTTCGGAAGTTGATCCCGCGCGGAACCATTCACCGGGTCGGCATACGCCTCACTACCCCATCGACTTCCGAAGTCGAAGCCGGACTTCGGAAGTCAGTCTTTCCTTCCTTCCCCCGCCCGCGCCTAGATCTCGTTGATGACTTTCCGCGCGTTCGGCATCATCTTCCACACGGCCGGCCCCAGGTAGATCGACTCGCCGTCCGTGCCGTGGACCGTCACGTCCCACTCCGTGTCCGTCAGCAGCCCGGACCCGCTCGCCGTGTCCTTGCTCCGCTTCTCGACCGACACGAGGCCGTAGTTCGTGTCGTCCGTCCGCGACACGTCCACCCGCTCGATCTCGTCCCACCGCAGCTCCTGCGTGCGGCCGTTCGCCGTGAACCGCAGGCCGTGCGCGCGAACCTCCAGCTTCTTCCCGGCGGCCGGGAGCTGCGTCACGATGAGGCCGACGACCATGAGCAAGAGGAACCCGCCGACGGCGAGGAGGATGTACGAGTACGGCGGGGCGAGGAGGAACCACCCGGCCGCGGCGACCCCGCCGCCGCCGAGCAGCAGCACGCCGCCGACGAGGATCAGGCCGAGGATGCTGACGAAGAATTGGTCTTGCAGCTTGCCGAGCGGGTCGTCGTCCTCAGTCATGCATGGCCTCCGGTGTGCTTCGTAGGTCGGGTCGAGGCTTTGCGAGGCCCGACTCTTGTTCCCTCCCCCATTGGGGGGGAGGGCTAGGGAGGGGGGTAACCTTCCTTCCCCGGACGCGATTCTCAGCGGGCGGGACGCGCTCCGCGGCGACGCCCCCC
>NZ_JCABYM010000031.1:0-5446 GCF_059499385.1 Limnoglobus sp.
GTCTTCGCGGCCCACCGCGTAGGGGTGTGTCCCGCCGGTGGGCCTCGAAGACTCGGCCCACCCTACAAAACCACTCCTCACCTTCCGATGCGCATACTATCCACCCTCGCACTCGTTTTCGGCGTCGCGTCCGTTTCCGCGGCCCAGACGCTGACGGCGTTCCCCCCTGCCCTCGCGATTCGTGGGGCGGACGACGCGCCACAGTTGCTCGTCACGGCGAAGACGCCGACGCGCGACCTCGACGTGACGGGGACGGCGAAGTACACCGTCGCCGACGCGACGGTCTGTCGCGTCGATGACGCCGGGCGGGTCTGGCCGCTCGCGAACGGGAAGACCGAGATCACCGCGACCGTCGGCAAGGAGAGCGTGAAGGTTCCGGTCACCGTCACAGCGATGGAGACGCCACGGCCGATCAACTTCACGAACCAGGTCGAGCCGATCCTCACGAAACTGTCGTGCAACAGCGGCGGCTGCCATGGGAAGATTCAAGGGCAGAACGGGTTCCGTCTGTCGCTGCTCGGGTTCGACCCGGAACTCGACTACATGACGCTGCTTAAGGAGTCCCGCGGGCGGCGGCTGATGCCGGCGTCGCCGGAAGCGTCGCTGTTCCTGACGAAGGCGACCGGGCAGGCCCCGCACGGCGGCGGGAAGAAGCTCGACGCCGGGTCGGAAGAGTACAAGGTGCTGCGGCGGTGGATCGCGACCGGAATGCCGTTCGGCCAGCCGACCGATCCGACGATCACGAAGGTGACCGTCTTCCCGGAGTCACGGGTCATCGACCGCCAGGGCGTTCAACAGCTCGCCGTCCACGCCCACTACTCGGACGGCACGGTCGAGGACGTGACGCGGCGGACGCAGTTCGAGAGCAACGAAACCGAGGTCGCCGTCGTGGACGGGACCGGCCTCGTGCGGACGCTGTCGATGACCGGGCAGGCCGCGGTCATGGTCCGCTTCGCCGGGCAGGTGACGGTGTTCCGCGCCGTCGTCCCGAACGCCGGGGCGAAGCCGTTCGCGTTCGCGGCGAAGAATGTGGTGGACGAACTGACGGCGAAGAAGTGGCGGGAACTCGGCCTCGCGCCGTCGGAAGAGGCCGGTGACGAGGCGTTCGTCCGCCGGGCGTACCTCGACATCACCGGCACGCTGCCGACCGCGGCCGCGGTCACGGCGTTCGTTTCCGACAAGGCCGCGGACAAGCGGGATAAGCTCATCGACAAGCTCGTAGAGACGCCGGAGTACGCGTACTACTTCGCGAACAAGTGGGCCGACGTGCTGCGGGTGAAGCGGCGGGGCAGCGCGAGTCGGGCCGAAGGGACGTTCGCGTTCCACGCCTGGATCCGCGACGCGATGGCCGCCGACATGCCTTACGACCAGTTCGTCCGCGAGATCGTCTGCGCGAACGGCGACGAGCTGAAGGCCCCGCCGACCGTCTGGTACAAGGAGGTCGCGTCGGCCGAGAACTTCGTGGACGACCTCTCGCAGGTGTTCCTCGGCCAGCGGATGGCGTGCGCGAACTGCCACCACCACCCTTACGAGAAGTGGAGCCAGGACGACTACTGGGGCCTCGCCGCGTTCTACGGCCGCGTCGGGAAGAAGCAGTTGCCGACGGCCGGGCGGAACAACGACGGGCAGAACCGCAACCAGCTCGTGTACGTGAAGGCGACCGGCAGCGTCACGAACAAGCGGTCGAACAAGGTCGCGCCGCTGAAGCCGCTCGACGCCGAGCCGATGGCCGTGGACGCGGCCGACGACCCGCGGCAGAAGCTCGCCGACTGGATGGCCGACCCGAAGAACCCGTTCTTCGCGCGGGCCGTGGCCAACCGGTACTGGGCGCACTTCTTCGGCCGCGGCATCGTGGACCCGATCGACGACATGCGGGTGACGAACCCTCCGTCCAACCCGGAACTGCTCGACGCGCTCGCGAAGACGCTCGTGGACAACAAGTTCTCCTTGAAGGCGATGGTCAAGACGATCTGCAAAAGCCGAACGTACTCGTTGAGCGCCGTGCCGACCGACGCGAACAAGTCGGATAAACAGTCGTTCGCCCGGTACTACCCGAAGCGGCTGTCCGCCGAGGTGGTGTTCGACGCGGTGTGTCAGGTGACGGACGCCCCGTCGCAGTTCGGCGGCCTGCCGGCGGACGCGAACGCCCCGCGGCGGGCGATCATGTTGCCGGACGAGTCGTTCACGAGCTACTTCCTGGACGTGTTCGGCCGGCCGCAACGGATCAGCGCGTGCGAGTGCGAGCGGGTGAACGAGGCGAGCCTCGCGATGACGCTGCACATGCTGAACTCGCAGGAGGTGCAGGACAAGATCGCGCGGGCCGGCGGCCGGGCCGACAAACTGGCGAAGGACCCGCGGCCGGACGACGAGAAGGTCGCGGAACTGTTCCTCGCGGCGATCGGCAAGAGGCCGTCGGCGGACCAGCTGGCGATGGCGAAGACGCACCTCGCGAAGCACGCGAAGGACAAGAAGCAGGCTTACGAGAACATCGTCTGGGCGCTGTTGAACACGAAGGCGTTCCTGTTCAACCAGTGAGATCGGTTGATGGGAAAATCAACCAGGGCCGGATGAGCATGGGCGACATGCTCATCCGGTCACCTGGGACTTCTCCGTGGGCGAACGGAGTGAAGGCGACGTGGTTCGGGCGAGTCCGGCCGGGTGTGCTGGGCGACACACCCGGCCTCTTGACTCGTGGGCGAGGGCGATTCAACGAATCACTTCATAAGCATGACCAATGCCAATCCCGGACGCAAGCCCGCGGATTGTTCGTGAGCACTTGAATTTCAAGGCGATTTCGCGTTCATTTTCTTCCACCAAGCGGTCGGCCGCCGGTCCCGATCCCGTCCGAAACTTCGACAATCCCTGTCGGCGGCCGACAGCCCGCCGGGTATGATTTCGGGGACGGGTTCGCCCCTCACTTTGGAGTTGGTCATGCGTCGGCGTCACTTCCTGTTCGGCGGGCTGGTCGCGGCCCCGGCCGCGGCGTTCTACCTCTGGCCGACTGCCCCGGCCCTGGCGGCCCCCACGCCGCGGCTGACGGACGCGGAATTCGCCGCCGTCCGCGCGGCCGTGCGGCCGGCGAAGGGCGAGGACCTGTTCGCCGAAATCCCGTGGAAGACGACCCTCTGGGAAGCCCGCGAGTTGGCCGCGAAGGAGGGGAAGCCGATCCTGTTGTGGGAGATGGACGGCCACCCGCTCGGGTGCGGGTGAAACAACGTCGTGGCGGGCCGTGTGTTCGCCTTCGCCGATCCCGAGATCATCGAGCTAGCGAAAACGAAGTTCGTCCCGGCGTGCGCCGACGACTGGTACCAGCGCCGCCGCCGGGACGCCGAGGGGGAGTTCTGGAAGAAGGTCTACAAGCAGGGGCCGCGGAAGGACGAGAATAGCACGCACCAGGGCATCTACGTCTTCACCGCCGACGGCGAGCTGCTCTCCTTTAAGAACGCCGGGCAGGACGTGAAGGCCACGCGGGAGCAGCTGGCTTACGGGCTTCGCAAGTGGAACGACCTACCCGCCGGGCGGCGGAAGCCGGGGGCAGTCAAGGTCGAGGAACACGGCAAGCCCGACCCGAACTTCAGCCGCACGCCGCCGGAGGGCGGGTTGGTCGTCCGCGTCCACGCCCGCATCCTGGACAAGAAGGGCGACGGGTACGCGAAGGGGACGTGCGACTTCCTCGGCGGCGACCGGGCCGCCCGCGACTTCCTCTGGGTCACCGCCGACGAGGTGAAGCAACTCGCGCCGGCGAAGGCCGAGGTCGGGTTCAGCTACGACGTGCCGGCGAAGGTGGCCGAGCGGATTCTGCGGTATCACCTCGTCGATAACACCCGCGGCGAGCCGGAACACTGGAAACGGGACGACATCCGCTCGAAGGCGCTGACGCTGACCGTGACCGGCGCGACGGCCGACGGCGTGGAGCTGCGGCTGGACGGCGAGGCCGTGCTCGCGACGGACGCGGACCCGGCGAAGGCCGACCGCGGCTACGAGGTGAAGCTGCTCGGCAAGTTGCGGTTCGCGAAGGGCGCGTTCGACAAGTTCGAGGTCGCGGCGATCGGCGAGCACTGGGGCGCGGCAACCTTCACGAAGAAGGGCGAGCGGCCCGGCCGCGGGCTGCTCGGCGTGACGTTCGACCTGGCCGACCCGACGGTGTCCGCCGACCGCGTCGCCCCGCAGGGGGCGCGGGAGATCGGCGCGTACCTCGGGAAGTATTGAGGGACCACCCGCCCATGCCGGTGTTCGGAGCGCATCTGTCGGTGGCCGGCGGGCTGCACCGGGCCGCCGAGGCCGCCGCCGACCTCGGCCTGGGGACGGTCCAACTGTTCACGGCCAGCCCGTCGCAGTGGGGCCGCAAGCCGCTCACGCCCCCGGATATCGACGCCTTCAAGCAGGCGGTGAAACGGGCGAAGTTGAAGTTCCCGACGGCCCACGACTCGTACCTCATTAACCTCGCGGCCCCCGGCGACGAACTGTACCAGCGGTCCGTCGCCGCGTTCCTCGACGAGATCGACCGGGCCGAGGCGCTCGGCCTCGCGTACCTCGTGACACACCCCGGCGCGCACGTCGGCAGCGGCGAGTCCGTCGGCCTGGACCGGGTGGTCGCGGCGCTCGACACGGTTCGCGCCCAGCGCCCAGAGTTGAAACTGCACGTGCTGCTCGAAACGACAGCCGGGCAAGGCAGCAGCCTCGGGGCGAACTTCGCGCACCTCGCCTACATCCTCGAACACGTCGCGGACAGTTCCTGGCTCGGCGTCTGTTTGGACACCTGCCACGTTTTCGCCGCTGGCTACCCGCTCGGCACCGACGCGGACTACGACGCCACCTTCCGGGAGTTCGACGAGGTGATCGGGCTGAAGCGGCTGAAGCTGTTCCACGTCAACGACAGCGTGAAGCCGCTCGGCAGCCGGGTGGACCGGCACGCGGGCATCGGCCTCGGGCAGATCGGCGAGCACGCCTTCCGGCGGCTCGTGAACGACCCGCGGTTCGCGAAGCTGCCGATGGTGCTGGAGACGCCGAAGGAGGCGGCCGACGGGACCGCGATGGACCCGATCAACCTCGCGAGACTTCAAGAAATGGCCCGCAGATCACGCGGACTTCGACGCAGATGAAGAGGATGAAATCCAAGAAATGATCTCGGGTTTTATCCTCTTCATCTGCGCTGCCATCGGCGTCATCTGCGGGCCATTCTTGTTTTTCTCCCCATCTGTCAAGTCCAATCCGCGCGCCGGCCGATGAAGTTCCTGTCAAGAACCACCACCCACCGTCGGCGGGGCGACCCGCCGGCGAAGTCACGGACCGCGGGAAGGGCCGGCGAGAGCAGCGGCGGGCGAGACGTTCCGACTCGTTCGACGCGGCGATTGCGGGCAACCTCCGGTTGATCGACGCCGGCCCCCGACGGCAACGATCCCGGACCTTCCCGCGGCCGGGCTGAAGGGGATGGACCCGTTCGACC
>NZ_JCABYM010000032.1:0-2055 GCF_059499385.1 Limnoglobus sp.
CGGGACGCGCTCACCCCCCTCCCTAGCCCTCCCCCCCAAGGGGGGAGGGAACAAAGCCAAGAGCGGCGTGCCGCCACCAGAATACCCGCCGCCGCCCGCCGCGCGGAGCATTTTTCTGAACAGTTCCGGCCCGCCCGCGGCTTTATCATGATGAGGGCATCGACACCCCACGGGACCGGTCATGGCGTCCGTCCAGGCACTGCTCGCGAAGCTCCGGCGGCCGTCCACGGCCGCGGACTCCGACCGCATGTTGCTCGCCCGGTTCGCCGCCACCGGCGACGATTCGGCGTTCTCCGCCATCGTCGCGCGGCACGGGCCGCTCGTCCTCGGCGTCTGCCGGCGGACGATCCGCGATTCCCAGCTGGCCGAGGACGCGTTCCAGGCCGTCTTCCTCGTGCTCGCGAGGAAGGCGGCCGGCGTGAGTGTCCGCGAGTCGCTGGCGAACTGGCTGTACGTCGTCGCCCGCCGCGTCGCGGTCAAGGCGGCGAAGCGGCGGCAGGCCGACCCGGTGGTCCCAACAACGGACCGCGCGGAAGCGTCATCCGACGCGGCGGATTTGGTCGGCGCGATCGACGAGGAACTCGACCGGCTGCCGGACAAGTACCGGTCGCCGGTGCTCGCGGTCCACCTGCAAGGCCGCACCCAGGACGAGGCGGCGGAGCTGCTCGGCTGGTCGCTCAGCACCGTCCGCCGGCGGCTCGCCGCCGGGCGGGAGTTGCTGAGAAACCGGCTGACGGCCCGCGGCGTCACCCTGGGCAGCACCGCGTTCCTGGCTACCGTCCCTGTCTCGCTGGCGGCGGCGGCGACGGCGGAAGCCGTCGCGGTCCGCGCGGGTGCGATCATCGGCCCTCACCTTTTACCACTCGTGAACGAGGGCCTACGCATGGGTTCGGGGTACTGGAAGGTCGGCGGGTTCCTGGCGGCCGCGGCCGTCGCCGTCGGGGTGGCCGTGTCGAACGGCGAGGAGAAGCCGAAGGAGCCGATCGCGGCCCCGGCCGTCGTCGCGAAGTGGACGACGATCACCGGCCGCGTCGTGTGGCCGGGCGACCCGCCGAAGGCGAAGGTCGAGGTGAACAGCGACAAGGAGCACTGCCTGTCGAAGGGGCCGCTGGAGGCGGACGAGGTGATCGTCAACAAGAAGACCGGCGGGTTGAAGAACGTCTGGGTCTACCTGCGGCCGGACGACGACGACCGGGAGGCGAAGTTCAAGGACGGGCAGGTCCACCCGGACCTGTTAAAGCCGAAGGCGGTGGAGCACGAGGTGGATCAGCCGTGCTGCCAGTTCATCCCGCGGATGCTGGCCGTCCGGGCCGGGGACACGATGAAGTTCAAGAACAGCTCGCCGATCCCGCACAACGTGAAGTTCGACGGCGCGTCGCACGCGGCGTTCAACGTCACCATGCCGTCCGGCCAGGCGCACGCGACCGGGCCGCTGGCGGCGCACCGCCATCCGAACACGTTCGCGTGCAGCATCCACCGGTGGATGGCGGGGAGCTTCATGGCGTTCGACCACCCGTACTTCGCCCTGACGGACGCGGACGGCAAGTTCGAGATCAAGCACGCGCCGCAGGGGAAGTTCCGGATCGTCTACCGGCACGAGACCGGCTACCACAAGGGCCGCGACGGCGGCCTCGGCTTCCCAATCGAGGTGCAGGGTTCGACGATGGAACTGGACCCGCTGAAGTACGAGCAGCCGTCGCGATAGCGGGCGTGACGGTTCGCCCGCGACGGTTCTTGGCCCTGAAAGGGCCGGACATGTCAGCCCAGGGCAAGGAGCGAAGCGACGCCGCCCTGGGTCCGTCGCCACCCAACGCCCAAGCCCTGAAAGGGCGAAACAGCCTCACCTGTTTCGCCCTTTCAGGGCTTGCTTCCTTTCGACCACACACCCAGGGCGGCGTCGCTTCGCTCCTTGCCCTGGGCTATCTTGTGTCACCCCTTCGGGGTAAAGAATCGGGGTCGTGGGGGGGGGGGGGGGGTGATCGTGACGCCCCCCGCCCCCCCCGGGGGGTTTTAATATTAGAAACCCCCCCCCACCGAAAACGGGCCGCGATAAAC
>NZ_JCABYM010000032.1:2065-43031 GCF_059499385.1 Limnoglobus sp.
TTTTTTTGTTCCCCCCCGGTGGTTTTAAATTGGGGGGGGGGGGGGGGGGGGGGTTACCCCCCCCCCCCCCCCCACGACCCCGCGTCGTTGTTAAAATTTCTCACCCCGCCAGCAGCGACATCGGGCCGGAGATCAGCACCGTCGCCCCCACGTCCGTCCACTGCTCGACGTGGTCGCTGCCGTCCTCCGCCCACTGGTAGTCGCCGGCCCGCATCCGCACCGTGCCGAGGATCAGCTCCCCCTCCAGCACCAGGCACTCCTCCAACCCGTCGTGGTGGTGCGGCGGAATCCGGCTGCCCGGCTCCAGCTTCACGATCGCCGAGAACCGCTTCGCCGTCGGGTCCAGGTGCAACAGTCGCGCGGACACGCCGGGCATGTGCGAGAACTGGAAGACGGCCTCCTCCTTGAACGAGAACCGCAAGTCCGGCAACTGGTCCGCGGCCGCCCGCTGCTGTTGCAGCGTCGGGTTCGCCTTCGGGGCCTTCGCCAATCGGTCCAGGATGTTCTGCTTGAGCGCGGGCGGCGGCTCGACCGACGGGATGTCGGCGGTCATCGCCAGCACCGTCGCGTCGAGCTGGTCCCACTCGTCGGCGGCGAAGACATCGAAGAGTTCGTCGTTGTTTGGCATGTTCATTGGCTCACCCCCGTCGTCAACCGCTCCCGCAGACGGAGGAATCCTAAGCGGATGCGCGTCTTCACGGTCCCCAGCGGGATCTTCAGGTGGCGGGCGATCTGGTCGTGGGTCAGCCCCTCGAAGAACGCCAGCCGGATCGGCTCCCGCTGGTCCGGCGGCAGCACCGCGAGGGCGGCCGTCACCTGGACCGCGTCGTCCTGCCGGTGCAGCGCGATGTCCGGTTGGCTGTCGGTCGCGACCTCGGGGATGGTGTCCGTCACCGTCTCCCGCCGCTTCCGCAGCCGGTCCACCGCCCGCGACCGGGCGATCATCAGCACCCACGCCTCGGCGGTGGCCCGTCGCGAGTCGAAACGGTCGGCCTGCCGCCACACCTGCCAGAACGCCTCCTGGAGTACGTCCTCCGCGTCCGTTCGGTTTCTGAGGAGGTGCAATAAAAGGCCAAATACCCGCGACGAGTACCGGTCGTAGAACTCGGCGAACGCCGTCCGACTGCGTTCGGCTATCCGGCTCAAAATTTCGCTGTCGGTGGGTGTCATGGGAAGGGACCACGTCCGGGTGAGTGGCGACGGGACAATTTTACTTGCAATAGGGGTTGTTCGGCAATTATCTAAAGGGATAACGGAGAAATCCGCCGGCCGGGGTGGGGCGTACAGACAGTTGGCCCGGCTGTCTTACACCGGTCCGTCACGTCTTTAATTCTCTAGGGGCAAGCACATGCGACGAGTGGCAACGTGGGCGGTCGGGGCGATCTTTGTCCTGACCGTCGGGACCGCCGTCGGCCAGGACAAGCCGGCCGAGTCCGTCAAAACCGCGGAGTTGGACAAGAAGGTCGCCAGCCAAATCTACGAAACGACGAAAATGGGGGTCGAGTTGTTCAACGCCGGCAAGCCGGCCGAGTGCCTGCGGGCGTACCAGGGCGCGCTGACGGTGCTGGAGGGCGTCCTCGACTACCGGCCGAAGACGGCCGCGGCGATCAAGGACGCCCTGGCCGCGGCGAAGACGCAGTCCGTGTCCGACGCCGCGTTCACCCTCCGCAAGGCGCTCGACGACGCCCAGTCGGACGTGACCGGCAAGAAGAAGGCGCTCTGGGACCGGCTCGGCGGCGAGCCGGCCGTGCGGGCCGTCGTCAAGGACTTCGTCCTGGCCGCCGCCCCGGACCCGAAGGTGAACTTCTTCCGCGACGGCAAGTACAAGCTCGACGACGCCGGCGTCGCCAAGCTCCAGCAACTGCTCGTCGAACTCATCTCCCAGGTGACCGGCGGGCCGCTGAAGTACACCGGCCGGAGCATGAAGGAGTCCCACAAGGGGATGAAGATTACCGAGGCCGAGTTCGGCGCGCTGGCCGGCCACCTCGTGGACACGCTGAAGAAGTACAAGGTCCCGCAGGCCGAGATTGACGAACTCGTCGGCATCGTCGCGAGCACGAAGGGGGACATCGTCGAGGCGGACGCGAAGCCGGAGAAGAAGGCGCTGTGGGACCGGCTCGGCGGCCAGAAGGCGGTCGAGGCGGTCGTCCACGACTTCGTCGTCGCGGCGGCCGGCGACGAGAAGGTGAACTTCTTCCGCAACGGCAAGTACAAGCTGGACGCGGACGGGGTGAAGAAGCTGGAGAAGCTGCTCGTGGAACTCGTGTCCGCGACGACCGGCGGCCCGCTGAAGTACAGCGGCCGCGGCATGAAGGAGTCGCACAAGGGGATGGCGATCACCGAGGCGGAGTTCAACGCCCTGGCCGGCCACCTGGTCGCGACGCTGAAGAAGTACGACGTGCCGAAGGCGGAGATCGACGAACTCGTCGCGATCGTGGCGAGCACGAAGGACGACATCGTCGAGAAGAAGTAACGCTCGGCGTTCCGCCAGGAAACGCAAAAGCCGCCGGGGTCGTCCCCGGCGGCTTTCTTGTCCACAACCCGTTACCCGACGAACACGCCGCCGAGCGGGTTGAAGTTCTGGTCGAACGCGTCGAACGACCGGAAGACCGGCGGCTGCCCCGCCGCCTGAATCTGCGACCCGAGGTACGCCGTCACCCGGCGGCCGCCCGGCCCGGACCCGGCCACGATGTCCGCCCGGCCGTCGCCGTCCAACTCCAGCGCCGCCACCGGCACGCCCTGCCGCTGGTTCGCGTCGCCGGCGAAGAAGTTCGCCTTGAACGTCAACAGCGCCCCGCCGGTCCGGAGCAGGTCGTTGCCGCTGTACGCCACCACCCGCGGGCCGCCGCCGGGGCCGGCCCCGAAGATCAGGTCGCCGAACCCGTCGCCGTCCACGTCGCCGACGGCCGCGAACGTGCCGTTGCGGAGCGTGCTCTCGAACGCGAAGAAGTCGTTGAACAGCTTCACCGGGACGTTCACCCGGACCGACCGGCCGTCGAACGCCGCCACCCGCGGGCCGCCGCCGAACCCGGCGGACACGACGAGGTCGTCCACCTGGTCGTTGTTGATGTCGCCGAGGGCCGCCCGCGCCCCGCCGCGGAAGTTCGGGTCGTCGATGCCGAAGAAGTTGGCCAGCACCTTCATCGACGCCCCGTCGAACACGGTGACCCGCGGGCCGCCGCCGCGGTCCGGGGTGACGACGAAGTCGGCCCGGAGGTCGCCGTTCACGTCCCCGCTGGCGACGAACACGCCGCCGGTGAAGTCCTCGAACGGGAAGGCGTCGAACAGCGGGGCGCTGGTCGCCCCGTCCAGGATGCGGACGCGGGCCTGCGTGCCGGGGCCGGTCCCGATGATCCGGTCCGGGACGCCGTCCCCGTTCACGTCCCCGGTCGCCACCCGCGCGCCGCTCGTGTGGTCCGGGCCGAACGCGAACAGCGGGTCCTGCGAGATCGTGCCGTCCGGGTTGTACACCCGGACGATGTCGCTGCCGCCGGCCCCCGCGCCGACGGCGATCGGGTCGATCACCCGCGTCGTGGTGAACGTCGTGGCGGCGGTCGTCGGCTTGTACGTCGGGTTCCCGGAGTAGGAGACGCTGATGACGTGCGCCCCGAGCGACAGCCGGGCCGTCACGGCCGCTTGGCCGTTCACCAGCGCCGCCGTGCCGAGCACCTTCGTCCCGTTGTCGAGGAACGTGACCGTGCCGGTCACGGCGTCCGTCAGCCCGTTGACCGGGGTGTACTGGACGGTGAACGTCACGTCCTTGCCGACGACGGCGACGGTCGTGCCGGTCGAGTTCGTAATCTCCACGGCCGGGGTCGCCCGCTCGGTGAGCACCTGGACGGCGTTCGTACCGGCCGGGGTGATCGACTCGGTGCCGCTGAACGCGGCGGAGAACGTCGAGGTCCCCTGCGGCAGGCCGGTGATCGTGGCGGCGGCGACGCCGTTGGCGACCGGGACCGGGCCGACGGTGATGGCCCGGCCGCTCGCGTCCGTGCCGGTGAACGTGACCGTGCCGACGAGGACCGGGCGGGGCGGCGTCTGGGTGTCGTTGACGAACGCGGACAGGACGACGCCGGTGCCGACCTCGTTGGTCGGCGGGGTGGCGACGAGGGTGGCCATCGACGTGGTCGGGGCGATGGTCACGGTGACGGCGTTGGACGTGGACGCGGAGACGCTGGGCGTGGCCACGAACTTGGCCGTGAACGTGTGCCCGCCGACCGTCAGGCCGGGGACGTTCACGGTCGCGTTCCCGGCCCCGTCCACCGCCCCGACGGCGACCTTCGTGGCCCCGTCGAAGAACTCGACCGTGCCGGTCGCCGTCCCGACGCCGGGGGCGGCGATGGCCACGTTCGCCTTGAACGTGATGACATCCCCGAAGATGCCGGTCAGGCTGCTGGCCGTCAGCGTGGTGACGGAGTTCGCCTTCGTGACGGACACGATGACGCCGGCGGAGGCGGTCGTCGCGAAGTTCGGCGACCCGAGGTACTGGGCCACGATCGAGTGGCTGCCGATGGTGAAGTTGCCGATCGTGATCGCCGCCCGGCCGGCCCCGTCCAGGGTCCCGGTGCCGATCAGGTTGCCGTTGTCGAAGAACACCACGTCGCCGGGCGGAACGAGGCCGGAGAACGTGCTCACGTCGGCCGTCAGCGTCACCGGCTGGCCGAACACCGGGGCCGTCGCGGACGGGGTGACGGCGGCGAACGTGGTCGCCTTCGTGACGTTCACCGCGACCGTGTTCGAGTTCTTGGCCGGGTAGTTCCCGTCCCCGAGGTACTTCGCCAGGACGGTGTGCTGGGCGACGGCGAACCCGCCGAACCCGAACTCGGCGACGGCGACGGAGCTGCCCTGGTTGTCCAGCCCCGGCTCCAGGGCGTCCTGGCCGAGGAACACGAACGTCTGCGCCCCGGTCGAGTCGGTCACCACGTCGAAGAACTGGACCGTGCCGGTCGGGATCGGCCCGCCGAGCGGCGGCGGGAAGATCGTCACGTCGTAGTTGACAGTGTCGCCGAACTCGGCCAGCCCGCGGTCCTGGACGAGGACCGTCTCCCCGCCGACGCCGGACTGGTTGAAGTACGGCGTGTACACCTGGCCGGCGGCCGTCCCGACGCCGACGACGAAATCGACGTTCCCGTTCCCGTCCAGGTCCACGTTCCCGATCGCGCCCGGCGGGGCGATGAGCGGGTCGAACGGGCTGCCGTTGGCCGACACCATCGCGGTCGCCAGCAGGTCGGTGCGGCCGAGGAGGACCTCGGCCGTGCTCCCGGCCGTGATGATCGCGAGGTCGTCGATACCGTCCACGTCGTAGTCGGCGGCCTCCATCCCGACGATCGACCCGCCGAGCGCCGTCCCGGCGTTCTGCTTGGTCGTGAACGTGTTGCTCGTCGGGTCCTTGAGGAACACCGTGACCTTGCCGTTGGACTGGCCGACGGCCACGTCCGGCCGGCCGTTCTTGTCGAAGTCGCC
This sequence comes from Limnoglobus sp., assembly GCF_059499385.1. Lineage (NCBI taxonomy): Bacteria > Pseudomonadati > Planctomycetota > Planctomycetia > Gemmatales > Gemmataceae > Limnoglobus > Limnoglobus sp. The sequence goes on from NZ_JCABYM010000032.1 coordinate 7,529, forward strand.
GACGGCGATGGCGTTCGGGAGGCCGGTCACGGACAGGTTGCGGGCGAACGAGAACCCGCCGGCCCCGTCCCCGAACATGACGGAGACGAGGGCGCTGGACCGCCGGAGCATGACGAAGTCGAGGTTCCCGTCCTGGTCGAAGTCGGCCGAGATCGGGGCCGTGTAGTCGGTCCCGGCCGTGCCGGTGTTTAGCGGCGTCTCGATCTGCGTGTACGACTTCCCGTCCCCGTTGTTCAGCAACACGACGTACTGGTTGCCGTTGACCGACCCGGTGAGGGTGACGATGAAGTCCCCCTTGTTGTCGCCGTTGAAGTCGCCGCCGGTGACGCCGCCGAGGTTCAGGTTCGCCTTGAACGGGGTGGCCGACTTGTCCAGGTCCACGACCGTGCTGGCGAGGGTGACGAACACCCCGGTGTTCTCCAGCCGGGAGACGGTGACCGCGCCGGTGGCGGTCGAGACGGAGACGATCTCGGCCTTGCCGTCGGCCGTCACGTCCACGGCGGCCAGCCCGAGCGGGTTGCCGAACCCGCCGCCGACGGAGAAGCTGGCGTTCGTCAGGTAGTTCGACCCGGCCTTCTGGTCGCTGAGGAACACGTCCACCCGCGGGAAGCTCTTGGCCCCGGTGGCGGCGGCCCCGGCGAAGTCCTGGCGGCCGTCGCCGTTGAAGTCCCCGGTCACGATGTTCAGCGGCGTCCCGTTGTTGTTCGCCGGGGCCCCGGTCGCCGGCAGCGTCCCGGCCGTGAACAGCGGGTCCGGGGTGAACACGGGCGTCAGCCGGTCTTCCAGCGCTTCCATCCGCAGCTTCGGGGCGTGGATGCCGACGAGGGCCGGCCGCGAGAGGGTCGGGCGGGGCCGGCGGACGAACCGGGTCACGGACATGGTGCGAGTCTCCTGATGCCGAACGGCCCGGCGAGTGGGGCAACCGGGGCAGCAAAATACAGACGGTTCAAGTCTTATATTGGATCGGCTTCAATTTTTTTCCGCAACAACATGCGGGCGCAGAAACGGGGAAACGGGGGGAAAAATCCGCTAATTTGCCGGAATTGCTCAAGCGGGCGCGGGGGCAAACTGGCGCGGATTGAGCGGTCGCGAAAGGGGTAGCGGACGACCGGGTTGCCCGGCCGGCCGCCGTAACCTGGGACCGCGGGCGTCCCGCCCGCCACGGCCCCGGCCAGTGAAGATTGGTCCCCGTGACCGGGAAGGTCGGCGGGCGGGACGCCCGCGGTCCCAAGGCCGCCCGGCCTTGAAACGACTCCTTATTCGGAGGCGCAAGCGATCATCCCACGAAGATGCCGCCGGTCCCACTGAAGGTTGTCACGTTCAGCCGCGGCTCCGTCCCGCCCTGGGCCAGGTCCGACCCGGTGTACACCCGCAGCCGGTTCTCGCCGCCCGGCCCGTCGCCGGCGATCAGCTCGAACGTGCCGTCCGCGTTCAGGTCGCGGGCACCGACCCGGATGCCGCCACGGAGTTTCGAGTCGCCGGCGAAGAAGTTCGCCACGAACGACTGGGTGTTCGACAGAAGGCTCTTGCCGTCGAACGCGGAAATTCGCGGCCCGCCGCTCGGCCCGCCGCCGGCGATGACCTCGGCGAACCCGTCGTCGTTCAGGTCGCCGACGGCGATGAACGCGCCGTTGCGGAGCGTCGGCTCGAACGCGAAGAAGTCGTTGAACAGCACCCGCGGGTTGCTGCCGGGCACGGACTTGCCGTCGTACACGGCCACCCGCGGCCCGCCGCCGAACCCGGCGGCGACGACCAGGTCGTCGGTCCCGTCGTTGTTCACGTCCCCGACGGCCGTTCGCGCCCCGCCGCGGAAGTTCGGGTCGGCGATGCCGAAGAAGCTGGCGACCTTCCCGAACCCGACGCCGCTGTACACGTCCACCCGCGGGCCGCCCCCCTCGTCCGGGGAGATGATGAGGTCCGGTACGCCGTCCCCGGTCACGTCCCCGGCGGACACGTACACGCCGCGGGTGAACGTCGTCTCGAACGGCTGGACGCCGAACAACTCGGCCTTCGTGACCGGGTCGATGACGCGGACGCGGGTGACGATCCCCGGCCCGGTCCCGGCGACGATGTCCGGCACGCCGTCGAGGTTGAAGTCGCCGGCCGCGACCCGGACGCCGCCGGTGAAGTTCGCGTCGAACACCGTCACGCTCGTGGCGACGGCCCCGGCCGCGTCGTACAGGGTGACGACCGGCGCGCCGCTGCCGGCCGCGGCGAAGGCCAGCCGGGCGTCCAGCCCGCGGTCCGGCCGGGCCTTCGAGAACGAGAACGCGGACGTGTCCCCGGCCGTCGTCGCCGTCGCCGTGGCCGACACGAACGGCCCGGTGAGGCCGGCCGGGACGTTCCCGGTGAACGTCGCGTTCCCGGCGGCGTCCGTCGTGACGGTGACGGTCGCGGCCTTCGTCTCCCCCTCCCCGAACCCGCTCGGGTCCTGGACGGCGTTCGTGTAGATCGTCACGTCGTAGCCGGTGTTCGGCTGCCCGGCGACCGTGCCGGTGACGGTCAGGGCGTTGATGCTGTCCGCCTTGATGTTCGTGATGTTCGGGGCGGCGAGGCCGTTCTGGGCGGTCGGGGCGATGTCCAGCCCGAGGCCGCCGTTGAGGTTGATGGAGTTGTTGACGACCCGGACGAACCGGCTGGTGTCGAGGACGGCGACGCCGGCCCCGCCGTTCCGCTGGATCGTGTTGGTGCTGATCGTGTTGTTCGTGCCGGGCGGGGTCAGCCCCCCGGCCGGGGCGGTGCCGGCGGCGTTCTCGACGAGGACGCCGTTGCCGATGTTGGGGGACGGGTTGCCGCCGAAGTCGAGGCCGATCCGGTTGCCGGAGACGAGCGTGCCGGCCGTCTGCGGGTCGCGGATGCGGACGCCGGCCTGGCCGTTGGCCGCGATGATGTTGCCGGCCCCGGCGACCGTCCCGCCGATCGTGGTGAACGTCGCCCCGTCGCTGACGAGGACGCCGTCGGCCCCGTTCCGGACCGGGGTGACGCCGTCGAACGCGACGCCGATCAGGTTCCCGGCCAGCGTGTTCTGCTTGACCGCGCCCTGGAAGACGACGCCCTGCTGGAGGTTCCCGCTGATGACGTTGCGGGTCGTCTGCCCCTCGCCGACGACGCTCTGGGTCGTGCCGTTGGTGAGCAGCACGCCGACGCCGTTCCCCTCGGCCGCGATGACCGTCGGGTTCACGCCGATGAAGTTGTTCTGGACGCGGTGCTGGCCGCCGGCGTCCAGCCGGATGCCGGCCCCGGCGAACCCGCCGACGGCGAGGCCGCGGACGGTGCTGCCGGTGTGGTTGACGAGGTTCAGCCCGTTCGCCCCGGCCCCGGCCTCGGCCCCGTTCAGCCGGATGAGCGGCGTGCCGGCGAAGTTCGGCTGGGTCGTCCCGTCGATGGTGACGGCGTCCGTGACGGCCGGGAGCGGGGCGGGCGGGAGGATCGTGCGCGTGTTCGGGCCGGGGATGTCGAAGGTGATCGAGTCCGCGCCGAACGCGGCGTTCGCGGCCAGGATGGCGGCCCGCAGCGACCCGCCCGTCGGGGCGGCGTTGTCCCCGTTGTCGGCGGTCGTGGTGACGGTGAAGATCGCCGGCGTGGCGCGGTCCTCGAGCTGAACGACGGTCAGGGGGTTGCGACGGAGCTTCCGCACGAATCGGTCCTCGGGGGTGGGTGTCTCTGCTGGTCTTCCCGCGGGCGGAACCCCTCGGCGGGTGCGAGCGGTTTGGGGTTCCTCCCGGCCGACGATTATCGGCGGGACGTGCGCCGCGTCATGAATTGGAGACGAATGAGGGGGCGGGGAAGATTGGGCGAACGCCCGACCGGGGCGGCCGCTCATTTCCTGCAACCCGTGTGGTCTCCGGAACCGACCCGCGTTCGCACGCCTCCCGATAGGCCCGTGTCACCGGCCGCAAGGGTCGGTCCTGTCCGTCTTGTGGAACCCGGAGCGGTAGCGACGGGGTGTTGGGGCCGGTCCACACCCCGTCGCTACCGCTCCGGGTTCCACGGCACGTGTGACTTTTTCGATTGGGAAAACTTCAACGGTTCTCCGGCCGCGTGCCGATAACACTCGACGACGGCGGAATTTCTCCCCGTGCGCGAGGGACACCCATGCCGTGGGGCAGCGTTTCGATCCGGGCGTTGGTGCTGGTCGTCGGCCTGTCGGCGACCGGCTGCCTGCACGCCCCGATGCACGACGGCCAGGGCCGGCGGCCGCTCGTCGCCGTCCCGACCGGGGACGTGCCGGGCGAACTCAGCAAGGTGACGCTGCCGCCCTACGTCATCGAGCCGCCGGACCAGCTGCTCGTCGAGGTCGTCGCGATCCTGGAAGACCCGGACGCCGCGGCCGTCGCCGCGAAGGCCGGGAAGCCGCCGGCGGCGAAGGAACTCAAGGCGTTCAGCCTGCCGGTGCAGCCGGTGTCCGGGCAGTTCTCCGTCCGGCCGGACGGCAGCGTGTTCCTCGGCATCTGGGGGTCGGTGCCGGTCGCCGGGCTGACGTTGCAACAGGCGGCGGACGCGGTCCGCGAACACATCGCGCGGCAGGAGGACCCGACGAAGCCGGGGACCGGCGGGTTCAACCGGGACACGCTGCGGGTGGTGCTGGACGTGGTACAGTACAACAGCAAGCGGTACTACGTGGTGACGGACGGCGGCGGGAACGGCGAGCAGGTGACGGCGTTCCCGATCACCGGCAGCGAGACGGTGTTCGACGCCATCGCGAACATCGGCGGGCTGCCGCCGGTCGCGTCGAAGCGGCAGATTTGGGTCGCCCGCCGCACGCCGCACGCGGGCCAGCCGGAACAGATTTTGCCGGTAGACTGGGTGGCGATCACGCAGCACGGGCTGACGACGACGAACTACCAGGTGATGCCCGGCGACCGGGTGTACGTGAAGGCCCAGCGGCTGGTGCGGATCGACACGGCGCTGGCCCGGTTCCTGTCGCCGGTCGAGCGGGTGCTCGGCGTGACACTCTTGGGGGCCTCGACGGTGAACCAGATTTCCGGCCGCGGGGCCGGGTTCGGGAACTGACGACCTGACTTCCGAAGTCCGGCTTCGACTTCGGAAGTCGATGTTGCACGGGGCCGTTGCACCGTTCGATCCGCTCATCGGTCCCGCTCGACTTCCGAAGTCGAAGCCGGACTTCGGAAGTCAAGGTTCTGAGGTGCACCATGCGATCCACCCTCCTCGCCCTCGTGCTGACCGCGTCGCCGGCCGCGGCGCAGCTGCCGAACTACCTGCCGAACTATTACAACCGCCAGACGCAGCCGCTCAGCCCGTACTTGAACCTCCTCCGCGGGACCGGCAACCCCGGCGTCAACTACTACTACGGCGTCCGCCCCGGCCTGCCGACCGGCGGGCTGAACACGTTCGGCCAGGTCCCGCCGGTCCAGCAACCGGTCGGCCCGCAGTTCGGCGGCTTCCTCCCGCAGTCGCAGATTCCTTACGACCCGGCCGGGCAAACCTACGAGCCGGGCGGCCAGCCGGTCCGCCTGAACTCGCCGAGCCACCCGGTCGTCTTCGGGAACCAGTACCCGGCGCACGGCGGGTTCTCGTCCGTGTACGCGCAGAACGTGAGCCGCACCGGGTTCGTCGGGCAACGACCCGCGCAATCCGTCGCCGGCCTCGGGACCGTGAACCGCGGCCGCGCCGCCGCGCCGATGCCGCCGGCCGGCCGGTGACGCCAGGATTTCTTCGGAAGGAACCGAACCGTGAACCGCAAGTCCGCCCGCCGAATTGTTGCCGTTTTCCTCTCCGGGGTCGGGGCCGCGCAACCGTCTTCGGCCGACCCGGTCCCGCTGGCCGCGGTGCGGCCGAAGAAGCCGGCCGTGCAACTCGTCGGCGTCCGCGAGGCGGCGGCCCCGGCCGTCGTCGCCCGCGGCGTGTCGAGCGGCCCCGGCCAGCCGTTCGACCCGTTCTTCGACCCGACCGCCCCGGCCCGAGCTGACACCGCGGTGTCAGGTTTGCCGGGCGGCTTCCCGATCAACGCGACCTTCGACCCGCGGACGCAGCAGCCGAACGGCCGCGGCGTGTGGGGCACGATCACGACCTGGACGAACGACCGGGCGAAGGCGGTCCGCACGGCGCTCGGCGAGCCGCAGCAACCGCCCCCGCGGGTCGGCCAGCTGCCGCCGGGCCAGCCGATGGTGGTGGGGCCGCCCGTCGTCGGCCAGCCGGTGATGGTCGGCGCGCCGATCCAGGGCTACGCCCCGACGGGGCGGGCGGCTTACGCGGGGAACCCGGCGTACCGGTGGTACGGGTGGGGCACGACGACGCCGGGGGCGAACGCCTACGCCCCGGCCGGGGACTACCCGCCGGCGTCCGCCCAGTGGCACGCGATGACCGGCGCGACGCCGGGGGCGTTCCCGGTCCCGGTGACGAACCCGTTCCGCCCCGAGCCGGGCGCGGAGCCGCCGGGGTACGCGGCCCGGCCCGCGCCGCCGAAGGCGGCCCCGGCCGTGCCGCCGCCGGCCGTCGCGGTGGCCGACGCGCCGCTCCCGTCGCCCCCGACGGCGACGCCGATCGCCGAGACGCCGCCGTTCCGGTACGTGCCGCCGGACGAGCTGCCGGTTCACACGTCGGTCGCGCCGGTCGTGCCCGCGGCCGGGCCGGACTGGCGCAGCCCGGTCGGGCCGATCTCGGCGAAGCCGACGGCCGAGCCGAAGCTCGCGCCGCCGGCCGACGAGACGACGTGGCAGCCGGTGAGCTACACGGAGCCGGCCGCCACCGCCGCCACCGCCACGGGGGGGGCCATGGTCGGCCAGAGCGTGCCGTCCGCAGACCGGCCGGCCGGCGGGAAGTTGTTGGAAGCATCGGCGAAGGCGACGAAGGAACTGTCCCCGGCGGAGCGGGTGCGGCTGGCGTGCGGCCCCGGCGTGTCGGCGGTCGAGGTGAAGAAGCTCGGCGCGGAGAACGTGATCGTGCGGTTCAACGCCGCGTCCGACGCCGTCGCCGAGCGGGCCGCGAAGGCGATTTCCGAGCTGGCCGAGTTGAAGCCGTACACGGTGACGTTCGACGTGGTGATCGGGAAGTAGACGGCCGTTCGAGGCGGGCCGTCACAATCAACGCGACACCGAACCGGCCCGCGATGGCTTTTGCCCCGAAGGGGCGGAACATGTCAGCCCAGGGCAACGCCCTGGGTATCGGCCCACCCAAACCCAACAAGCCCTGAAAGGGCGGCACAGCGCAACCCGTGTCGCCCTTTCAGGGCTTGATCCATTCGCGTTCCACCCAGGGCGTTGCCCTGGGCTGACATGTTCCGCCCCTTCGGGGCAAAAAATTCGTCCCAGCGATGCCCACCCCTTCGGGGTGAAAACCCTGTCGCCGCGGCATCCCGTTGATTCGGTAAGATGCCCCTCATGAAACTCATCCTCGCGATCATCAAGCCGGAGAAGCTCGACGCCGTGAAGGAGGCGCTCAACCGCGTCGAGGTGTTCCGCCTCACCGTCGTGGACGTGCAGGGGTTCGGCCGGCAGAAGGGGCAGTCCGAAATCTACCGCGGCCACGAGCTGACCGTGAACATGCTCCGCAAGGTGCAGCTCCAGATCGCCGTGAACGAGGACTTCGTCGAGCCGACGGTCACGGCCATCATGGACGCCGCCCGCACCGGGACCGACGGCCGCATCGGGGACGGGAAGATTTTCATCCTGCCGCTGGAGGACGCCATCCGCATCCGCACCGGCGAGCGCGGCCCGGAGGCGATCTGATTTGGAACAAATGCGCTCACGGAACAAGTTACCGGTAACTTCGTCCGTCACAGCCACGTGTGCGGCCGGGCGAACCGGCCGGTCACCCGCTCCCGGCGGACGGCGTCGCGGACGGCCGCGACCGGCGGCAAAGTCTTCACCGTCTCCGCAACCACCCGCCGCCCGTTCACCGCGACCGTGAACTCGCCGCGGGTTCCGTCCGCCAACTCGACCGCGACCTCCTGGCTTTCCAGCGCGGCCACCACGTCCGACAAGTAGTCCTGAAGGGCCGGGCAATTCGGGCAGTGCGAGATGACGGCGTGCAACATAGCGCTTCGTCCTTTTGCAAGGGTCGCGGCACCGGCGGGCGAGGCGGAGCGAGTCTGGAAAAAGTGCAATACTTCCCCACCGAGCAACCGGTGTGCCGGGCGTAGAATTGATCCCGACTCCATGCGCGAAGGGCGAACCCGTGAGCCGCGACCGTGACGATGACGACCGACCCCGACGGTCGGCGAAGAAGGGCAAGCGGCGAAAGAGTGCGGGGCCGACGGTCCTGCCGTGGGTCATCGCCGCCGCCGCGGTCCTCGTCCTCGGCGGCGTCGGGTTCGTCGCGATGCGGATGCTGACGGCGGACAAGCCGGCGGTCGGCGGCGGGCCGGGGGCCGCGGCCCGCCCCGGCGTCGCGGAGCTGCCGGCGGCCGCGCGGACCGGCGTGAAGTACGTGCCGCACGAGTCCGAGCGGAAGATGGGCGAATTCCTGGAGACGATCGGCGACCGCCGGGCGACGGAGGCCGAGGTGTTCGCGATCATGGGGGAGCCGACCCGCATCGACGGGCCGGACACGGTCCGGAAGCACGGGCACGTGTTCGTCGTCTACGAGGCGTTCTGGGAAGTCCCCGGCAGCGGCATCTCCAGCCGGATGGTGTTCTCCAACGGGGTCGAGAGTGGGATGATTCTCGGCCTGGAAGTGACGCCGCGGAAGTAGGTCGGTCAATTTGGCGAGCCGAGCGGCGTAAGCCGCCGGGTGTTGGACACTCACCCGGCGGCTTACGCCGCTCGGCTCGCCATGACGCTACGCCAGTTTCCACGGGGCGCGGTAGGACTTGGTCGCCATCGCCGCCGCTTCCGCGTCGCCGACGATCGCCTCCTTCGCCGGGTCCCACACGATCTTCCGTCCGGTGCGGACGGCGATGTTCCCCAGGTGGCAAACCGTCGCCGACCGGTGGCCGATCTCCACGTCGCAGATCGGCCGCTTGCGGGTCTTGATGCACTGCAACCAGTCGGCGTGGTGGTTGCCGCTCACGTACAGCTTCGTGTCGCCGGTCGCCAGCTTGTACGGGTCCGGGACCTTCTCGCCGTTCAGCGTCACCTCGATCTTGCCGCGGTTGACGTGGACGACGCCCTTCTCGCCCTGGAACGTCGTCCCGCCGGGGTGGCCCTTGCCGAGCGTGCAGGAGACGGGGATGCCGCTCGCGTAGGTGTACGTGATGGTCGCCGCCTCCGGCGTCTCGAACCACCCGTCCTTGTTGAACGTCGCCTTCCCTTCAATGGTCGTCGGGCCAGAGTCGTCCATGCCCAACCCCCACTGGGCGATGTCCAGGTGGTGCGCGCCGAAGTTCGTCTGCTGGCCGCCGGAGTAGTCCCAGAAGAAGCGGAACAGGTAGTGGACCCGCTTTTCGTTGTACGGCCGCATCGGGGCCGGCCCGAGCCAGAGGTCGTAGTTCAGCCCTCCCGGCGGGGTCGAGTCCGGCACCGGCGTCTTCGCCCGGTCGATCCAGTTCGGCCCCGGCAGCCCGACGAGTACCTTCGTCACCTTCCCGATGGCCCCGTTGCGGACGAGTTCGCAGGCCGTGCGGAACTCCTTGGACGACCGCTGCTGGCTGCCGGTCTGCACGACGCGGTTGTGCTTCCGGGCCGCGTCCGCCATCGCCCGCCCCTCGGCGATGACGAGGCTCAGCGGCTTCTCGCAGTACACGTCCTTGCCGGCCTCGCAGGCGTGGATCGTCTGCAGCGCGTGCCAGTGGTCCGGCGTCGTGAGGACGACGGCGTCGATGTCCTTGCGGTCGAGCAGCTTCCGGTAGTCCTCCTCCGCGACGGGCGTGCGCTTGCCGTCCTTCTCGACGGTCTTGGCGGCCTCCGCGAGCCGGGCCTTGTCCACCTCGCACACGGCGACGACGTGCTTGAGGAACGCCTTGAGATTGCCCTTGCCCTGGTTGCCGACGCCGACGGCGGCGACGCGGACCTGTTCGCTCGGCGGCGTGTCGGCGGCGAACGCGGCCCGGTACGTGACGGCGGGGAGCGTCAGGATCGCGCCGGACGCGGACAGGAATCGACGGCGGGAGAGCATGGGAGCGGCCTCGGGAGCGGGTGGGAGGAGTGCGTGGTAATTATCCGCGGCCGGGGGTAAGATTCAATTGCAGGTACGTTTCCGGAGCGAGGGCCGGCCATGGCAAGCGAAGCGATGCTGACGACTGAAACAAGTCCGGCGACCGCCCGACCCGCGTACCGACCGCCGGTCGGCACGGGCGACGATTGGCAACAGCGGGCGAAGCGCGTTCTGAGCGGCGACCGAAAGCCGGAGGATTACTTGCCTGTCCCGGACGAGGTGCGCGAAGCTGTCGAACGCGACATGGGTTACTTCCGCGAACGGCTCGGTGGGGCCGAACCCGTGCCGAAAGTCGCCGCCGATCAACTCGAAATTTACCTGCTGGCCTACCACCACGGCGGCCAAAACATCGGGTACGTCGGGGACGACCGTGGCATCGTCGTGGTGGCCGTAGGTCTCGAACAGATCGCGTATGTGTGCCAGGTCATGCCGTACTCGTTGACGGAGCACATGGCGTTCGCCGCGCCGGAACCGATTTGGGGTATTTGACAGCCGATGCCCACCCTTCACCTGCCGATCCACGGTCGCTTCGTGATTCCGCCGCGTGGGGAGGATGGCCCCATTCGACGAATCCTGACGACCCGCGTTGTGTTGGACGCCGTGGATCGATTCGGTCGCTTCCGCGACGTACCCGAGTGCCGCCTCGACACCGGGTGCAGCACGACGACGATGAGCGCCACCCTCGCGCGGTCGATGAGCCTGCCGTTTTCGATGACCGAGCCGCACCGCGTCCCAACCTTGACGGCGAACGGGCTGGTAAACGCCACCGTCTACTTCGGAGAACTGAAGGTCCGCTTCGCGGCCGATCCCGTCAACACCTACCGCCTGTTTTGTCATTTCTCCGAGGCCCATTCCCCCGGCGCGCCGCTGTTGTTGGGCCTACACGACCTGCTCGAAACCTTCCGGGCCACGTTCGTCGGAACGAGTTCTCTCGAGTTCCCGATGGGCCACGTCCGCCTCGAAACCTACGCTTGACCGCCCCGCCGCCGGCGGTATAGTCCCGCGTTCGTACCGGGGGACACGACCGACATGACGGGCCGCAGGTTGCTGGTTTGCCTTTCGCTCGGGCTGGCCGGGTGCGGGACCACCCGCACCACGGACACCACCCGCGCCGCCACCGAAATGCTCCTCGTCTCCCAGGCCGTGGACAAGGCCGTCGGGCAGATCGACTTCGCCCCCCTCAAGGGCAAGGCCGTCTACCTCGACGTGGCCCAGATCGACAAGGAAGTCATCGACAAGGGGTACGTCATCAGCTCCGTCCGCCAGCAACTGCTCGCGCACGGGGCGCTCGTCATGGAGGAGAAGCGGGACGCCGTGTACGTCGTCGAGGCCCGGATCGGGGCGATCGGCACGGACCGGCACACGCTCCTCTTCGGGTCGCCGCAACTGTCCGTGCCGGCCGTCGTGCCGGGGCTGCCGACGAACATCCCGGAGATCGCGCTCTACAAGCGGACCGACCAGAAGGGCGTCGCGAAGCTGGCCGTGTTCGCGTACAACCGCGTCACCGGCCGGGCCGTGTGGCAGTCCGGCCTCGTCGAGGACGTGAGCCGCAACAAGGACCGGTGGGTCCTCGGCAGCGGGCCGTACAGCTCCGGGTCGATCCGCCAGCGGACGGAGCTGGCCGGGGAGGCGCTGCCGCAACTGCCGCCGATCCCGATCATCGGGCAAAGCGAGGACGGGGCGGAAAAGGGGGAGAAGGCCGCGCCGCCGGGCGTGCTGCCGACGCAGGTGTTCCAGTACGTCAACGGCGACGCCCCGGTCCCGCCGCAGCCGGTCCCGGTCGGGCTGCTCGGCATTACCGGGGCCGCGCCTGCAATCAATCACCCGCTCCTGTCCCGATAACCCGGCGACCGTGCCGGACGTGCCGGCCGTGCGGGGCGGGGAAACCCGGCCCGATCTGCCGCTTCCGATTCGCCTCAACTCGGAAATTTGCCCCGGCCGATCCTGATTACCTCTCCCCACCTTGGCGGGTCGCCGCCACGATGACCGCAGCCCCGTGCCGGAGAGTTTGCCATGGCGAAACTATCCCTGTTCCGCGAAGCCGACGAGCCGAAGGTCGAGTTGCTCCGCCGCCACGGGTGGAGCGTTCGGAGTACCCACGGGGACTACTGCGTCGTGTGGCGCGGGTCCGAGGAAGTGCTGATGGTCTGGCGGGACGGCCGGTGGGAGCGGGTCGGCGGCGGCCAGCTCCGCGACGCCGCGTGACGGTTCCTGGGACCGCGGGCGTCCCGCCCGCTTCGCTCCCAGCCGCTGTAGACCGGTCCCCGATACCTCGCAGGTCGGCGGGCGGGACGCCCGCGGTCCCAGCCGGTCGTATCCTGACCGCATGGCGGACCGCTTCTACACCCCGGACGCGCTGCGGCCGGGCGACTACCAACTGACCGGCCCGGAGGCCCACCACCTCGCGGCCGTCCGCCGGGTCGGCGTCGGCGACCGCGTCACGCTCTTCAACGGCGACGGGTTCGAGTACCCGGCCGAAGTCCTCGGCGTCGCGAAGAAGGCCGTCGCCCTCCTCGTCGGCGACCCGGTCCCCGCGAACCGCGAGCGGGGTCATCCCTTCTGGGTCGCGTCGGCGCTGCCGAAGGGCGACCGACTCGACTTCCTGATCGAGAAGCTAACGGAACTCGGCGTGACGCGGTTCGTGCCGCTGGTCACGGACCGGAGCGTCGTGCGGCCGAAGGCGGACGCGGTCGAGAAGTACGAGCGGATGGTGGTCGAGGCGAGCAAGCAGTGCGGCCGGGCCGTGCTGATGGCGATCGACCCGCCGACGGCGTGGGAGGCGTTCGCGCGGCGAACCGACCTCCCGGCGACGCGGCTGATCCTTCACCCGTCCGGGCCGGTGGCGTGGGCGGCGACCGGGCCGACGGTGGTCGCGGTCGGGCCGGAGGGCGGGTTCACGGCGAAGGAGGCGGCGACGCCGGGGTGGACGCCGGCGTCCCTCGGCCCGACGATCCTGCGGGTCGAGACGGCCGCGGTCGCGGCGGCGGCGGTCACAGCTTCTGGTTCCCCACGGACAGCAGCGCGTCCTTGAAGTGCCGGGCCGTCGGGTACCGCTCCGCCGGGTCGCGGGCGATCGACTTCGTCAGCACGGCCGCGAGGTCGTCGTCGATGTGCGGGGCCAGGACCTTCGGGTCGCGGGCCGGGGTGTTCAGCCGCCGCCGGAGGTTCTCCTCGGACGACACCGACCGCTCCCACGGCAGGTGGCCGGTGACGACCTCGAACGCCGTCACGCCGAGGGCGAACAGGTCCACCCGGTGGTCCGTCCGGCTCCGCTTGATGATCTCCGGGGCCAGGATGTCCACCGTCCCCGTCCGGTTCCCCGGCTGGCAGAACGCCGGCGTGTACGGGATCGTCAGCCCGAAGTCGATCAGCTTCACCACCCCCTCCTTGTCCACCATCACGTTCCGCGGGCACAGGTCGCGGTGCAGGTACTTGGTGTCGTGCAGGTACTGCACGCCGTCGCACAGCTGCCCCAGGTAGTTCATCCGGTTGCCGTTCAGCTGCGCGTTCTTCGTCTCGACGAGGTAGTTCAGCCCGAGGCCCTCGATCCACTCCATGACCAGGTACGGCTCGCCCTTCGTCGTCAGGCCGAACTCGTAGCTCCGCACGAGGTTCTCGTGCTGGAGGGCCATGCAAATCTCCCCCTCCTGCGGCTTCACGAGGCCCATCTGGGTGAACCGGGCCTCGAACTTGATCGTCTTCTCCTTGTCCATGAGCTTCAGGCAGACGGTCCGGCCGAGGTCGCGGTCGTACGCCTGGAACACCTTCGACATGCTCCCCTGCCCGGTCCGGCCGCGGAGGTCCCACCGCTTGGCGAAGTCCACCCGCTTCATGCCCTTCGTGTTCATGGTCGGCTTCTTCTTGCCGCCGCCGCCGAACAGTTTGCTGAGGATGCCCACGCGCCGCCCCCGACGTGACGAGTCCGAAACGAGTCTGTGTGAGAGGAATTGTACCCGATTTCCGTGATTGGTGATTGGTGAATAGTGATTGGACGGGCCGCCCCTGCCCGCAAGGTCCGAGAACCAATCACCAATCACCAATCACCATCACTTCATGTCGCAGTAGTCGATGAGCTGCGCCACTTCCGTCCGCAGGTCGCGGCGGTGGACGATGCGGTCCACGAACCCGTGCTTCAGCAGGAACTCGCTCGTCTGGAACCCGTCCGGCAGCTCCAGCCGGATCGTGTTCTTGATCGTCCGCGCGCCGGCGAACCCGATCATCGCCTTCGGCTCCGCGAGCGTGATGTCGCCCTGGAACGCCCAGCTCGCGGCCACGCCGCCCATCGTCGGGTTCGTCAGCACGCTGACGTACAGGCCGCCGGCCGAGTCGTACTTCGCGAGCGCCGCCGACACCTTCGCCATCTGCATGAGCGACAGGATGCCTTCCTGCATCCGCGCCCCGCCGCCGGACCCGGAGACGAAGATCAGCGGCACGCGAAGGTCCGTGGCGCGCTCCGCCGCCCGCGTCAGCTTCTCGCCGACGACGCTGCCCATGCTGCCGGCCATGAACGCGAAGTCGGTGATGCCGATGACGACGCCGCGGCCGCGGATGAACCCTTGACCCGTCACGGCCGCGTCGTTCATCCCCGTCTTCTTCTTCTGATCGACGAGCCGCTTGCCGTACGGCTGGTTGTCCACGAACCCGAGCGTGTCAACGGATTGCAGGTCGGCGTCCCACTCCTCGAACGTGTTCTCGTCGAGCAGTTGCGCGATTCGGTCGGCGGCGGACGTGTAGAAGTGGTGCTGGCACTGGTCGCAGACGTTCAGGTTCCGCTCCACGTCCTTCTTGAAGAGCGTGGACTTGCACGACGGGCACTTGATCCACAGCCCCTCGGGGACGCCGCGTTTTTCGATGGAGGACATGGCGAATCTCAGCTGGGTTCTATATAGCCGCCGGCTTGCCAGCGGGGTTTTCGAGTTTCAAAACCCCGCCGGCAAGCCGGCGGCTATATAAACGCGGCGACTAAACCTTACCGGTCGTCGATTTGCGCGAGCGACTGGAACTTCTTGCCCTCGACGTAGGCCAGGAACGCGCCGCCGCCGGTGCTCACGTGCGTCATCTTGGCGTCGTACCCGAACTGCTCGACGGCTTCCGCCGTCTCGCCGCCGCCGACGACCGTGACCGCGCCGCTCGCCGCCATCGCCTCGGCGACGCCCTTCGTCCCCTTGCTGAACGCCGACTTCTCGAACCACCCCACGGGGCCGTTCCAGATGACCGTCGCGGCCTGCTTGATCTTGTCGGAGAACAGCGCCAGCGTCTTCGGGCCGATGTCCACGCCCTCGAACCCAGCGGCGATGTTGCCCTCGAACACCTGCGTCGCGTTCAGGTCGTCCGACTTCGCCGCGAGCGCGTCCACCGGCAGCGTGATCTTCGTGCCGACGTGTTGGAGCAGCGGCTGCGCGGCGGCCAGTTCCTCCGCCGCGACCTGGGTGCTGCCCACGTCCACGCCCTTCGCCTTGAGGAACGTGTACGCCATCTTCCCGCCGATCAGCAGGTGATCGACCTTTTGCAGTAGGGCGTTGATGAACGCGATCTTGTCGGACACCTTCGCCCCGCCCATGACGGCGAGGACCGGCTTCTTCGGCGCGCCCATGAGGCCGTCGATGATCTCCAGTTCCTTCGCGACGAGCAGCCCGACGGCCCGCGGCTTGCCGTTGGCCTTCAGCGCCGCGGGCACGGCGACCATGCTCGCGTCCTTGTCGTTGTGGCACGTCCCGAACGCGTCGTTCACGTAGGCGTCGCCGAGGGCGGCGACGGCGGCCGCGAACGCCGGGTCGTTCTTCTGCTCGCGGGGGTCGAACCGGACGTTCTCCAGCATGACCACGTCGCCCGGCGTCATCGCCGCGACGGTCGCCGACACGTCCGGGCCGACGACGGCGTTCCCGGCCTTCCGCACCGGCCGCTCCAAGAGGTCCGCCAGCCGCTCGACGACCTTGTCCATGGTGAGCAGCTTGTCCTTCGCCGGGTCGCCGCTCGGCCGCCCGAGGTGGCTCATCGCGATGACCGACGCACCGGCCTTGAGCAGCGCCTTGAGCGTGGGAATCGCGCCGCGGATGCGGCGGTCGTTCTTGATCTCGCCGCTGACCTTGTCCAGCGGGACGTTGAAATCGACCCGGATGAGGACCTTCTTGCCGGTCAGGTCGCCGAGGTCGGCAATCGTCTTCTTCGCCACGGATGCTTCCTCAAGAAAATGGGCCACCGATCAACACGGCGAACGGCACGGCGTAAGCGTGCCGGTGTGACGCGAGGGCGCACCACCGGCACGCTTACGCCGTGCCGTTCGCCAGCGACCTACCCCTTCGCGATCATGTACTTGAGCAGGTCCACGCACCGGTTGCTGTAGCCCCACTCGTTGTCGTACCAGCTCACCAGCTTGAAGAACGTCTTGCTGATCTCCGGGTTCTTCAGCGTCGCGTCCGCGTCGAAAATGCTCGACGCCGGGTCGTGGATGAAGTCGCTGCTCACGACCTCGTCCTCCGCGTACACCAGCACGCCCTTCAGGTACGTCTCGCTCGCCTTCTTCATGGCGGCGCAGATTTCCTTCAGCGTCGTCTCCTTCTTCGTCCGCACGTTCAGGTCCACGACGCTGACCGTCGGCGTCGGCACGCGGAACGACATCCCCGTCAGCTTGCCCGCGACCTCCGGGCAGACGAGGCCCACGGCCTTCGCCGCCCCGGTCCCGCTCGGGATGATGTTCACGGCCGCCGCCCGGCCGCCCTTCCAGTCCTTCTTGCTCGGGCCGTCGTTCGTCTTCTGCGTCGCGGTGTAGCTGTGAACGGTCGTCATCAGCCCTTCCTCGACGCCGAAGCCCTCCTTCAGCAGGACGTGGACGAGCGGGGCGAGGCAGTTCGTGGTGCAGCTCGCGTTGCTCACGATGTTGTGCTTGGCCGCGTCGTACTTCTCGTGGTTGACGCCCATCACGACGGTAACGTCCTCGCCCTTCGCCGGGGCGGAGATGATGACCTTCTTCGCGCCGGCCGCGATGTGCCCCTTCGCCTTCTCGGCCTCGGTGTAGAGGCCGGTCGATTCGATGACGTAGTCCACGCCGAGCGCCTTCCACGGCAGCGCGGCCGGGCCGTCCTTCACGGCGAGGCACTTGATGCTGTGCCCGTTGACGACGAGCAGGTCGTCCTCGGCGACGGAGGGCGACGACTTGGCGCTCTCGACGGTGCCGGTGAACTTGCCCTGGGTGGAGTCGTACTTGAGGAGGTACGCGAGGTTGTCCGCCGGGACGAGGTCGTTGACGGCGACGACGTCGAGTTCCTTGCCGAGAAGCCCTTGTTCGACGAGCGCCCGGAACACGAGCCGCCCGATCCGCCCGAACCCGTTGATGCCGACTTTGACCGCCATCGCAGTGACTCTCCTGGGAAAGACGCGCCGTCCCCGAGGGGTGGGGGCGTCGCAACCGGGTTAGGTTATGGATCGCGAACGGGAATGGCCCGCGGCCGGGCGAGCGTCGGGGACGAGGCGAGCGTCGGGGACGAGGCGAGCGTCGGGGACGAGGCGAGCATCGGGGACGAGGCGAGCGTCGGGGCGTCAGCCCGACGTGGCTGGACGGCGGGAAAAGGGCGAATGTGGATAAGGGGACGTGCCGGAACGCGGGACGCCACGTCGGGCTGACACCCCGACGCTCGCCGTTGCGTCACGGCACGGGTTCGTCCTCGGCCGGCGTCCGGAGCTGGCGGAACGCCGCCTTCACCCGGTCGTCCGCCTCGCCGAGCATCACCGTGAGCGTGTGCCGCTCGCCGTTGCGGTTCACAACGACGGCCAACTTCGTGCCCGGCCGCAGGCCGCCGACGAGCAACTGGATGTCCCGCCGCGTCTTCGCCTCGACCGGGCCGACGCTCACGAACTCGTCGCCGACCCGCAACCCGCTCTTGGCGACCGGCAGCGACGGCTCGATGGCCGACACGCCGAGGCCCTCGTCGGTGAACGTGATCCCCATCCGGCCGACCTCGAACGGGTCCGGCGGCGGCGGCTTCGGGACGGGGGCGGCCGCCGCGGTCGCGGCCGTGAGCAGGACGATCATCAATGACCGAGGCACGTTCGATTCCTCCGCCCGGCGGGTATCGAACATTATCCACAGTTGCAAAAACAAAGAAAGCCCCGCGACGAACGTCGCGGGGGAGACGGGTCATTACTTCTTGAACGTCTTCTCCGCCGCGTCCGCCTCGTCGGCGGAGATCAGGCCGTCGCCGTCGGCGTCCAGCGCCGCGAACTTCGCCCGCGGGCCGAGGAACTCCGCCAGCGACACGTCGCCGTCGCCGTTGCGGTCCATCTTCTGGAACCACCGCGGGCCGCCGACCTTCCGTGCCCCCGGCTTCGCGAACATGTTCGCCGGTTGCGTGTAGTCCTGGCCCGCGAACGCGGCGAACCCGAACCGCACGCTCGCCGACGGCTGCAGCGCCGCCCGCGTCACCGCCGCGCCGCCGCTCGGCTCCAGCACGATCAGCCGCCGGTACGCCGTCCGCAGTTCCCGCACGCCGAGTTGGTTGTCGCCGTTGTCGTCCATCAACTGGAACAGGCTCGGCCGGCGGGTCGCGAAGCTGGCCGTCACCGCGAGGTTGATCGTGTCCTCTTGCAGTTGCAGGTACTGCTTGAACTCGTCGCGGGTCAGCTTGCCGTCGGCGTTGCGGTCGGCCGCGTCGAACACCACCCGCAGGAACTGGAACGCCGGCCCGTTGATGTCGTTCTCCGTGACGACGTTCTTGTCCGCGGGGTAGACGGTGTTCAGTTGCTCCGTCACGCGGTTCGCCACGGCCCCCGGCGGCGGGGCGGCGGCGCTCAGGTCGAGCAGTTGGTTGTCGATCCGCAAGACGACCCGGCCCTTCTCGCCGGTGCGGAGTTCGCAGTTCTTCGGCAGCGCCGCCCGCGGCTTCAGCTCGACCGCCCGCCTCTGGTAGTCGTGGGCCACGTCCACCGCCGCGGTGAGGTCCGGCTCCAGGGAGCGCCAGGCGTCGAGTTCCGTGCCGGACAGCTTGCCGTCCTTGTTGGCGTCGAGCTTCGCGAACGCGTCGGCGGCGAACCCGACCTCCGCGGCGGTCAGGTGGAAGTCCTTGTTCGCGTCGTACTTCTGGAGCATCAGCTGCACGACGCTGCCGGGGATGCCGCCGCGGTAGACTTGCAGGTTCGGGTCGCGGGGCGGCGGGGCCGGCTGCCGCGGGGCCACGTCCGGCCGCGGGAACGTCTGCCGGACCATCGGCGTGCTGCGGACCTCCGCGGCGGACATCGCCTCGTTCTCGTCCGTGTCGAGCGCCAACAGCAGGGTCTCGGCGTTCGCCAGTTCGTCCTTCGACAGCTTGCCGTCCGTGTTCGCGTCGAGGCGGCCGAACAGTTCCTTCGTCAAATCCTGATCGACCGAGTCGTCGAGCGTGACCGACCGCAGCCGGACGAGGTCCGTCGCGACCTCGGCGTAGCTGGCGGCGAATTCGGCGAACGACACCCGGCCGTCGGCGTCGCGGTCGAGGTCGGCGAGCGACTTGCCGTCGTCGCCGGCCCCGTGGTAGTACGTGCCGCCGAGCAGCCCGCCGAGGCCCTTCGGGGAGAAGACGTTGTCCACCTCGAACCGGTTGAGGAACCCGTCGCGGTCGCGGTCGAAGACGGCGAACAGCTTCTTCAGGTGGTCCCGCCACACGTCGCCGAGGGGTTGGCCGTTGACCTTGAGCGTGGCGCGGACGCGGACCGGGCGGGCGTTCGCAAGGTAGACGATGTCGGCCGTGTCCGGGAAACTCGCCGCGGGGTCGCGGTCGAACTTCGGCGGCACGCGGCGGGCGACCGGCGTGGGGGCGGCGAGGCCGGCGAGGAACGCGTCCCCGCGGGGGCCGGTGGGCCGCGGCAGGCCGGGCGCGGCCGGCGGCGCGGCCGCCGCGAGCGGCGACGCGAGGAGCAGCGGCAGGAGGAAGCGGGTCACGGGAAAAGCCCGGCGAGCGTCGGGGCGTAAGCCCGACGTGGCTGTGGGTGTCAAACCACGTCGGGCTTACGCCCCGACGCTCGCCAAGAATTAGACCAACACGTCCGTCACCGGCCGCGCGGACTTGTCCACGATCCTGATCGGGCGGCCGACGTTCGACATGTTCTGCTTCTCGTGGTCCACGCCGAGCGCGCCGCAGACCGTCGCCAGCAGGTCGTGAACGCTCGTCTTGCGGTCCTCGACCGTCGTGCCGTCGGCGCTAGTCTTGCCGATGGCCTGGCCGCCCTTGATGCCGCCGCCGGCGAGGACCGTCGCCCACGCGTTCGGATAGTGGTCGCGGCCGTTGCCGCCGTTGATCCGCGGCGTCCGGCCGAACTCGCCCATCCACACGATCAGCGTGCTGTCCAACAGGCCGCGGTCCTTCAAGTCCTGCATCAGCGACCCCCACCCTTTATCGAGGTGTTCGCTGTTCCGCTTCACGAAGTCGAAGTTGTTGCCGTGCGTGTCCCACCCGCTCATCGTGACTTCGACGAACGGCACGCCCTTCTCCACGAGCCGCCGGGCGAGCAGGCAGCCCTGGCCGAACAGCGACTTGCCGTACCGGTCCCGTACGCGGTCCGGCTCCTTCGTCATGTCGAACGCTTCCGCGGCGTGCGAGGTCATCAGCCGGGCGGCGCGGTCGTAGGCGGCGACGTGGCTGTCGCTGATCGGCGTCGGCCGGCCGGCCGCGAAGTCTTCCTGCATGTCCCGCAAGAGCGCCAGCCGGCCGTCCGCGTGCGCGGCGTCCACGGACTTCGGCCGGTGGAGGTTCTCGACCTTGAGCTGCTCCCACATCTTCTCGCCGGTCGGCTCGTTGAAGGCGTTCGACGTGCCGACGAGCAGCGGGGCGTAGTTCGGGCCGAGGAAGCCGGGCGACGTGGGGTCGTTCTGGAAGAACAGCTTCCGCGACGCGATGCTGACGAAGTTGGGCAGCTCCGCCTTCGGGTCGCCGATCTCTTTGGAAATCAGCGACCCGATGTTCGGGTACGGGATCGGCCCCATCGGGAGCTGGCCGGTCTTCATCTGGAAGCTGGCCCGCTCGTGGTCGCCTTCCCGCGTGGACATGCCGCGGAGGAGGGCCATCTTGTCCATGAACTTCGCGAGCGTCGGCAGGTGCTCGCTGACCTTGATGCCGGGGACGTTGGTTTGGATTTCCTTGAACGGCCCGCCGTTGTCGTGGCCGGGCTTGAGGTCCCAGAGGTCGATGGTAGACGGCCCGCCGTTCATCCAGAGGAGGACGCACGAGCGTTTGCGAGCCGGGTCGGTGGCGGCGGCGTTGGCGAACGGGGCCAGCCACCCGGACGCGGTGACGGCGAGGCTCGCGCCGCCGAGTTGGGCCAGGAACGTGCGGCGGGAAGTGGGGGATCGCATGGGGAACCTCGTGCGGGAAGCTGGGCTTCACCCGTACTGACGATCCTAACCGAGGGTTATTTCACGGGGAATTGCCGACCGCACGGATTTGGCCTCGCCCCGAAGGAGACGCCGTCCCCCTCCCCGACGCGGGAACGACGCGGGAACCCGGCTTTCAGGCTGAAAGCCTGGAACACGTCAGCCCAGGGCAACGCCCTGGGTACGCTGCCACCCGACGCAACAAGCCCTGAAAGGGCGCGACAGTTGCGACTGTCGCGCCCTTTCAGGGCTTTCCTCCGCGGGCGTCCGACCCAGGGCGTTGCCCTGGGCTGACATGTTCGGCCCTTTCAGGGCCAAGACCGTTGGTACGGGATCGTTACTTCGACCAGTCAATCGTGAACGGCAACCATTTACCGTCGATCCCCACCCGCCCCGAGATTTCGACACGGCCTTGCTTGCCGATCTTGATGACTACGCCATCAACGCCGTTGTGTTCCATCATGTAGATCGCCACGTCGTAGTTGTCCGTGTCGTCAGGCATGAGGCGAACGATCATTCCCTTCGTAGGCGATCCGGAAACGGGGTACTCGCGGAGGTAGAACCGCGGGGGATAGAGCGTCCACGACCAAGGAGAGGATTCGTTCTCGGTTATCTGGGAATGGCGTTGCTTATCCCCTTTGATTTCAACGTTCAGAATGAGGCGGCCCTTGTCTTTGGTCGAAATGTCAACCGCGGAGCTGGCTTCATCAATCCCGAAGTCCGTGCCGTCGATGATGAAGCTGGCCACTCTGAACCCTCCGTGCATATCCGTATCCCGCTCCGCGCCGCGGCTTTCACTCCATGCTAGTGGTTGAACAAAAACTCCGTGCTGTTCAGCAGCACCCACATCACGTCGGCGACGGCCTTCTTCTTGTCCCCGGTCGGGCCGCCGCGGTCGGCGTAGCTGGCGTACTTCTCCCGCTCCGCGTCCGTCGCCTTGCGGCCGACCACCGCCAGGAACAGCGTGTCGATCCGCTCGTCCGTCGTCAGGAACGGGGCGTCCGCCACCGCCGCCAGCGCCTGGCTCGTGTCCACCGTCGTCTGCTCCGCCATCTGCTTGCCGTTCATCATCAACAACGCCTGCAGGATCGACGTTTGCGTGTCGATCGACTTCGACCCGGCCGGGTACATCTTCAGGAACTTGCCGCGGAGCGTGCGGTCGCGGAAGTCCTGGTTCTCGTCGTCGAACAGTTGGTTCGCGTTGCGGATGCCGGTCGCGATCACGAAGCTGTCGAAAATCTGCCCGCCGTTGAGGCCCTTCATCGCCATCTTCGCGAACCGGCGGGCGTCCCCCTGCGTCGGGTGCGACAGCCGGCTGGAGAGCTGGTACGCCTTGCTGCCGACGATGCCGCGGATCATCGTGTGGTGGTCGAACCCGCTCGCGACGAACCCCTTCGCCAACTCGTCGAGCAGTTCCGGGTGGGACGGCGGGTTCGCGTCGCCGGGTTCGTCGATGGGATCAATCAGGCCGATGCCGAAGAAGCGTGCCCACAGGCGGTTGGCCATGTTCTTCGCGAAGAACGGGTTGCCCGCGCCGGTCAGCCACGCGGCCAGTTCCTCCCGCGGGCTGGCGGTCGGCTTCCAGTCCGGGGTGGAGCCGTCGAAGTACGTGGCCAGCAGCGTCGTTTCCGTGTTCGGGATCGTGATCTGGTTCTTGCGGAACTGCGGTGGGAGCGGGCCGACGAAGCTCGGCGCGACCGGCGGCAGGGCGGCGAACTCGCCGAAGAACGCGGCCGTCTGCCAGAACTGCTCCTTCGTGTACGTCGCGAACGGGTGGTCGTGGCACTGCGCACATTCCAACTTCACGCCCATGAACAGGCGGGACGCGGCGGCCGCGAGGTTCTCCGGCCGGCCCTCGTTGGCCTGGTAGAACGCGGCGATCCGGCCGTTGGTCGTGTCGCTTCGGAGGCCCTCGTCGAGGTCGCGGAACCGGGCGAGGCCGTCCGGGACCTTCACCGTCAGCACGTCGCGGACCATCGCGTCGAGCGGGGCGTTCTTCCGGAACTGCGTTTGCAGCCACTCCTCGAACTGGACGCCGTTGTTGAAGAACCGGATGTCCGTGGCGGCCTGCGGCATCCACTCGTGCCGGGTGGTGTACGCGAAGTGCCGGGCGTAGGCCGGCATCGTCAGCAGCCGGTCCACGAGCTTCGCCCGCTTGTCCGGGGCCTTGTCCGCGAGGAACGCCGTCACTTCCGACAGCCGCGGGATGCGGCCGACGACATCGAGGTAGACGCGGCGGGCGAACTCGGCGTCGTCGCTGACGGCGGCCGGCTTGATGCCGCGGGCGGCCCAGTCGGCGGTCAGGTGCTTGTCGATCGCGGCGGTCAGTTGCTTCGCCACGTCCGCCTTGTCCGCGGTTCGCCCGACGGCCGGGGCGACGACGACGAGGGCCAGGGCCAGCCGGCATACCTGCGACATTGGGGAAACCTCAGAGACAGATAGCGGTGGGCTTGCCCACCGTGCGGTTTCGAGTCCGCGAGAAACCGCATGACGGAGCCTCGTCAAGAGACCTGACCGCCGGGGAAAATACGTTGCCGGGGGAGGCTCGCCCGTGCGGGCTCTCGAAGACTCGAACCCGCACCCCCGGCAAGCCGGGGGCTATATACCCGAGACGCGGCGAAGCCGTCATTCTAACGACCCGCTCATCCGGGATGACGCCGCAGTTCGGCGGCCATTTCACGGATTCTGGCCAGCGGGCTGCCCGTCAGTTCGCGGACTTCCTCCGGGAATTTGCCCGCCGCGAGGAGGCCCAACACCAACTGCCGCCGCCCTTTCCGCGTGCGGCGGGGGTCCGTCAGGAAGCGGTACGGCTTCGCGAAGAAGGCCGGCTCCCGGCTCGCGTTCAGCCCCACGCGGGCGGAGGTGTAGACCGTTCGCCCGTCCGGCTGGGGGAGTTGTTCCAAGTGAACCGGGCACGCCGGGTCCCACGCCGGCCGCTCGCCGAGGAGGGCGGCGAGTTCCCGCGAGGTCTTCGTGCCGGTCCGCTTCAAGAGGTGATCGACGAGCAGGGACGGGCCGTCGATGAAGTTTCCGTCCGCCGTCTCGAGGCCGCGGAGAAGGACGCCGGCGAACGCCCCGTCGCCACCGAACGCGAGGTCGATCCCCTTGAAGCTGCCGCCGGTCCGGTGGACGTACCACCGGCCGCGGTGCAACTGCACCGGGTCGCGGTGGGCGAACGGGTCCTCGTGGCCGGGGCCGTGAAAGTAAACCTCGACTTCCGCGAGGCGGTGCGGCTGGTTCGCGACGACGAGGCGGGTTTGCGTGAGGAGGGCCGTCGCGACGCGGGCGAACCACGCGTCGAAGTCCGGCGACGGGGCGAGGAGCTGGGTCCAGAACTGCATGGCGGTTAGCGCCCGACTTCCGAAGTCCGGCTTCGACTTCGGAAGTCGATGCGGGAGGGGGCGTCTGCGGACAGAGTGAAGGCCGCCGCGGCGTTCGACTTCCGAAGTCGAAGCCGGACTTCGGAAGTCAGGGTTGAACGGGTTCTTCCTTCGCCGGCGCGTCCTCCGCGTGCGCCGCCCCGTTCGCCGACGGTTCCGGCGGCTTCTCCTCGCCCTCCGGCGGCTTCGCCTCCTCCGGCGGCTTCTCGTCGTGGTGGCGGTGGACCACCTTGTCGTAGGCTTTCTCCACCACGTGCTCGACCGCCTCCGTCACCTTCTCGACCGGCTTCACGATCATCGGCACGTCCTTCGACTCGCCGGTCGTCACCCGCCGGTCCACGAACAACTTGTACAGGATCACCCCGGCCGCCGCGGACAGGACGCCGACCACGACGAGCTGCTTGTACTGCTCGATCCGGTGGAACACGTCGAGGACCTGGTCCGTCAGGAAGTACGCCAGCCAGAACATGGCCATGACGCCGGGGATGGCGTACAGGCCGTCGGCCAGCAGGAACCGGGTAAACGACACCCGCAGCACGCCGGCCATGAGGAAGATCGGCGTGCGGATGCCGGGCGTCAGCCGGGCGGTGAGCAGGATCATCACGCCGCGTTCCTGGAAGTTCTTCTCGATGACGGCCCGCTTCTCCGGCGAGAGAATCTTCCGCTGCACCCACGGGTTGCCGAGCAGCCGCGGCCCCCAGAGGCGGCCGACGCCGTACAGCAGCCCGTCGCCGACGACGACGGCCGCGATCACGACCGGCAGCATGATCCACCACCGCAGGCGGTCCGGCGGCAATGCGGTCATGCCCGGCGTGAGCGTGTCCCCGTGCCCGACGAGCACGCCGGAGAACAGGACCGGCAGCTCCTCCGGCATCGGCAGCCCGAACCCCGTCGCGATGATCGCGCAGAAGATGCCGACGTAGCCGTATTTCGCGAAGTCTTCAATCATTCCTGGCCTACCAGGACTGGGGACGATCCCATCACGGTACAGTAAATATGAGCCGGGCGTGAAGGTCAAAAGAGAAAACGGTCGGCGGGCGAAACCGCCCCTCGGCCGCGGTGCGTACTCCCTCATCCCGGAGACCCTTCCCATGCAGCTCGGCCTCATCAACTCCGCGTGGGTGCAAGCCGGCCGCGGCACGGCCCACGGCATCCGCCAAACGAAGGCGGTCGGGTTCGACGCCATCGACATCTTCGCCGACCCGCTCGACACGGACGCGAAGGAGCGCCGGCTCATCCGCACCGAGTGCGAGGCCGCCGGGCTGCCGGTCGTGAGTTTGGCGTGCGTGGCCGTCGGCCTCATCGACTTCAACCCGTCGGTGCAACGCTTCCACCTCTCGCGGTGCAAGGCGTACCTCGACTTCGCGTTCGAGTTGCAGGCGAAGAACGTGCTCCTCGTCCTCGGCGAGTACATCTGGGAGAAACAGGTCATCCCGCCGGGCGAACAATGGAATACGGCCGTCGCGCACCTGAAGGCCCTCGGCGACTACGCCGCCGCCCTGGGGGTGCAGATCGCGCTGGAACTGGAGCCGTTCGAGTTGTCCCTGCTGAACGACGTGGATAGCATGGTGCGGTTCGTCGATGCCGTGAACCACCCGGCGGTGGCCGCGAACATCGACGTGTCGCACCTGGCCCTGGCGAACGTGAAGCCGGAGGAGCTGCGCCGGCTGAAGGGCAAGGCGATTCACGTCCACATCTCGGACTGCGACGGGAAGGTCCACGGCGACCTGCCGCCGGGCCGGGGCGTGGTGGACTTCGGCCCGTACCTCCGCGAGATCCGCGACCTGGACATCCCGGCCATGAGCATCGAGCTGGAGTATTCGCCGGAACCCGACAAGATCGGCGAGTGGGTGGCGGAAGCGTACTCCGCGACCGACCGGCTGATGCGCGAGGCGGGCATCCGCCGCGGCTAACAGAAAACAATGGCCCGCAGATGACGCGGACTTCGACGCAGATGAAAACCGGATAAGAACTAATTTCATTCTCGGTTTTTATCCTCTTCATCTGCGCCGAAGTCCGCGTCATCTGCGGGCCGATTCTTCGAGACTCTCTCCCATGCAAACCAAGCTCACCGACTCGCAGATGATCCGCTGGGGCAAGGACTCCGGCACCGTCACGCCCGAGGCGACGCGGTTCCTCCAGGGGCCGCAGAAGCGGACGTTCGAGCTGTGGCGGGCCGTCCAGGTCTTCCGCGAGATGATCTACGGCTTCCGCAAGCTGCACTTCGTCGGCCCGTGCGTCACCGTGTTCGGCTCCGCCCGGTTCGACGAGAACCACAAGTATTACAAGATGGCCCGCGAGGTCGGCCGGCTCTTGGCGAAGAGCGGGTTCACGGTCATGACCGGCGGCGGCCCCGGCATCATGGAGGCCGCCAACCGCGGCGCGAAGGACGTGCCCGGCGCGCGGTCGATCGGGTGCAACATCATCCTGCCGCACGAGCAGAAGCCGAACCCCTACGTGGACCAGTGGATCGACTTCGAGCACTTCTTCGTCCGCAAGCTGATGCTCATCAAGTACAGCTACGCGTTCATCGTCCTGCCCGGCGGGTTCGGCACGCTCGACGAGCTGTTCGAGGTGCTGACGCTCATCCAGACGGGCAAGCTCGAAGACTTCCCGGTCGCGCTGATGGGCACGGACTTCTACCGGCCGGGGATCGAGCAGTTGAAGACGTTCGTGGAGCAGGCGACGATCGACGCGATGGACCTGTCGAAGCTGACGATCAGCGACGACCCGGTGCAGGTGGTGAACGGCGTGACGGAGACGGTGATGAAGTCGTTCGGCCTGACCTACGGCTCGCCGCCCGTTCGCCGCAAGCGGTGGTGGTTGGGCGAGTGGTGACAGATGGCGGTGTGGCTCTGCCCTCGGTCAGATAGCGGTGTGGCTCTGCCCACCGTGCGGGTTCGAGTCTTCGAGAACCCGCGTGGGCCTTCCCGACAGGGGGGCGTTCCTCCCATCGCGACCAGCTACCGTGGGCGAGAAGGCGTTCCTCCCACGGGAACGTCCCTCCCGCCGCAGATAGTTCCCCGCGGGAGGCTCCGTGGTGCGGGTCTCGCAAAGCCTCGCCCCGCACGGTGGGCAGAGCCACACCGCTATCTGACCGACAGCCGCAGCGAGTTCAAGATCACGCTGACGCTGCTGAGGCTCATCGCGGCGGCGGCCCACAGCGGCGTGACGACGCCGACCGCCGCCAGCGGGACCGCGACCGCGTTGTACGCGAACGCCAGGAACAGGTTCTGCCGGATCGCCCGGACCGTCGCCCGGCTCAGCGATCGCGCCTCGACGACCAGCCGCGGGTCCGGCCGCACGAGCGTCACGCCGGCCGCGGCGATGGCCACGTCCGTGCCGGTCCCCATCGCCAGCCCCACGTCCGCGGCCGCCAGCGCCGGGGCGTCGTTGATCCCGTCGCCGACCATCGCCACCGTCCGGCCGGCCGCCTTCAGCCGCTCGACCTCGCCGTGCTTGTCCGCCGGCAGCGTCTCCGCGATCACCTCGGAAATGCCGACCGCTTGCGCGACGACTTCGGCCGCGGCCCGGCGGTCGCCGGTGAGCATGACGGGGCGAACCCCGTCGGCCGTCAGCGCCGCCACGGCGTCCCGGCTGGTCGCCCGCGGCTGATCCGAGACGTGCAGCGTCCCGGCGAGTTGACCGTCCACGGCGACGCCGACGCCGGCCCCGTTCAGGTCGGGAAGGTTGCCGACACGGACCGTCCGCCCGTCCACCGTGCCGCGGACCTCGCGGCCGGGGACCGCTTCCACGTTCGCGGCCGGCGGCAAACTCAGCCCGCGGGCCTGCGCCGCCGCCACGACCGCGCGGCCGACCGGGTGCTCGCTGCCGACCTCCACGGCCGCGGCGAGCGTCAGCACTCGTTCCTCGGCCCACCCGGCGGCCGGCTCCACGCGGTCGAGCGCCGGCTTCCCCTCCGTCAGCGTGCCGGTCTTGTCGAAGACGACGGTATCGACCGCCGCGAGTCGTTCCAGCGCCGCCGCGTCGCGGAACAGGACGCCCCGCCGCGCCGCCCGGCCGGTCCCGACGACCACGGCCATTGGCGTCGCCAGCCCCAGCGCGCACGGGCAGGCGATGACCAGCACGGTGACGGCGCACGCCACCCCGACCGCCGGCCGACCCGCGACCGCCCAGCCCACGAGCGTGAGGGCCGCGATCAACACGACGACCGGGACGAACCACGCGGACACGCGGTCCACCAGCTTCTGGATCGGCATCCGCGACCGCTGCGCCTGGCCGACGAGTTCGACGACCTTCGCGAGCAGCGTGTCCGTGCCGACCTTCGCGGCCTCCACGAGCATCGCGCCGTTGCCGTTGAGCGTTCCCGCGGACACGGCGTCGCCGACGGCCTTCGCCACCGGCAGCGGCTCGCCGGTGAGCATCGCCTCGTCCACGGCGCTCGCCCCCTCGCGGACGACGCCGTCCACGGCGAGCCGCTCGCCGGGCCGCACGCGGACGCGGTCGCCGACGTGGACCAGTTCCGCCGGCAGTTCGACTTCCTTCCCGTTCGGCAGCAGCACGCGGGCCGTGGCCGGCGTGAGTTTTAACAGTTCGCGGACGGCCGCCCCGGTCCGGCGGCGGGCGTGCAGTTCCAGCACCTGGCCGAGCAGCACGAGGACGACGATGGCCGCGGCGCTCTCGAAGTACGGCTCGACGTGGCCCATCGCCGTGCGGAACGCATCCGGGAACAGCCGCACGCCGAGGGCGTCCGCGAGGGCGGCGACGCTGAATAACACGGCCGCGCCGACGCCGAGGCCGATGAGCGTGAACATGTTCGGCGACCGGTTCCGCAGCGACGCCGCGAACCGCTCGAAGAACGGCTTCCCGCACCACGCCACGACCGGGGCCGCGAGCACGGCCTGGAGAATCAGGAAGCGCGTGTGGCCGAGGGCGTGGCTGATCGGCATGTTCGGCAGGAACATGTCGAGCATCGCGAGGGCCAGCAGCGGGACGCCGAAGATCAGCCCGACGACGAGGCGGCGGGTGAAGTCGATGAGTTCCGGGTCCGGCCGGTCGTCGGCCGTCGGGGTGGCCGGCTCGAGCGCCATGCCGCACTTCGGGCAGGAACCGGGGCGGTCGCTCTCCACTTCCGGGTCCATCGGGCAGATGTACCGCACGGCGGGCGCGGTCATGCCCTCGCGGTGGCCGCCGAGGTACCTGGCCGGGTCGGCCATGAACTTCCGGCGGCACCGCTCGGCGCAGAAGTGGTAAGTCGTCCCGGCGTGGGCGTGCGTGCCGGCGGCGCGGCCGACGGTGACGGTCATCCCGCACACGGGATCGACGGCGGTGGTTTCGGGGGCGAGGTCGAGGGAGAGTGCCATGAGGGGGTATACCGGCGGTGGTCGGCCCTCTGTCAGATAGCCCCCGGCTTGCCGGGGGTGCGGTTGTCACATAGCCCCCGGCTTGCCGGGGGTGCGGTTTCGAGTCTTCGAGAAACCGCGTGGGCCTTCGCACGCCGGGGACGTTCCTCCCCGCGCGGGGAGGTCGTCGCGGGTGGGGAGGCGCTCCTCCCGCGGGGGCGCTCCTCCCACTCCGCACGGTTCCCGGCGAGAGGCTCCGCGGTGCCGTTTCTCGAAGACTCGAAACGGCACGGTGGGCAGAGCCACACCGCTATATGACAAGAGACTTCCCACGCTTCGCCAGCAAACGGGACAACTCGTCGGCGGAAAGTCGCGGGTCGTCGGTGAAGAGGCCGCCCAGCTCCGTCAGCACGAACTGCTCCAGGTCGTCGCCGTCCCACCCGTCCTTCACCAGCCGCGCGCCGAGCACCTCCAGCGCCTTGTCCCGCAGCTTGTCCGTCTGCCGGGAGATCGTCCCCTCGTGGACGCCGAGCAGGTTCGCCACTTCCCGCTGGCTCATCTTGTACCGCCACCGCAGCCCGAGGATCAGCCGCTCGCCGTCGGCGATGTCGCCGAGCCACTCGCGGGCGGCGGTCACGAACAGCTCGTGCCACCGCGTCTCCGCGTGCGGCGCGGTCGGCAGCGGCATCGCCAGGTCGTCGTCCGGCAGCGCGACCGTGCCGCCGTGCTGCCGGAGCTTCGACAGGTGCCAGTTCTGGAACACCCGCACCAGCCACGGCGTCAGCGGCCGCTGGCCGTCGTACCGGGCCAGTACCGGAAGCGCCGTGTCCGAGTCGGACGCGATCAGGCTGCTCCAGAACTCGGTGACGGCCGTTTCCTGCTTCTCCTCGTTCCGCGGGTAGAGCCGCACGGCGCGGGCGCGCAAGGCATCGACGAGGAGGGAATCGCTCCGCCCCATCCGCGCGGCGAACAACAGCTCCCACGCGGCTTCCATCCCTTCCAGGCAGCCGACGCACACGGCCCAGTCGAACGAGTAGAGGCCGTCCAGGTAGGACGCCCACGTCACGGGCGTCTCGCTCTTCGCCGCGAAGATGTTCAGGGTACGTGCGAGGTGGGAATCGAAGTTTTCGCGGGCCAGGGCGATGCGGGGAAACTGGACGCGGAGGAGGTGGTAGAGGAGCGTCTGCCGCAACTGTTCGGCGTCGGTCGGCGGCGGCACGTCGGTCACAGCGTCGTCTCCGTGAGCGAACGGCCGCCCGTTCGCGCGTCCTTATGGCGGGGTGAACGTCAGCACCTGCACGTAGTTCGCCGGCAGCGGTTCCGTCGCCGTCACCGGCGACCCGCCGCCGCCGAGGCCGACCGTCGCGACCTTCCGCCGGCTCCACCAGCCCATTTTATGCGCGCCGTGGTACTTCAAGTGCTCGGCCACGATTTCGGCCTGCTTGCGGGTCAGCTGCTCGGCCGTCGCGCTCGATACGAGTGCATCCGCCGGGTCGCTCGCCGCGGCCACCACGACTTCCGTTTTCCCGTTCGCCTGCCCCTTTAGCCACGTCACGACCGCCTCCAGGTGCGCCCGGCCGGTGTCCGTCAGGATGGCCGTGCCCGGCTCGAACAGGTCGTGCGCGTTGTACGTCATCGCCTCCCGGCGGCAGTCCGGGCGAACCAGGATCGCCGTCGCGCTCTCGACGTAGTTCCGCACGATCGGCAGCCGGGCGACGGCGTCGCTGTTCTGCCGCACGGACTGAATCGCGACCCGGCCGTCCTTCACCAGGCCCCGCACGCCGGCCGCCTCCGTTTCCACGGCGGCATCGACCTTCTTGACCGCGCCCCGCACGTCGCTGGTGAGCACGCGCACGTCGCCGACCATGCCGCGGATGTCCTTGAGCGCCGCCTCCCCCTCGGCCGCGAGGCTCGCGAGGTCCGGCGTCGGCGCGGCCGCGAGCGTGTCGGTCGTCAGCGGCCCGGCCGCGGTCGTGCCCGGATGCACGGCGATCACCTTCGACCCGAGCAGGCCGGTCGGCTGGACCTGGGCCTTCGCGTCGGCGAACAGCTTGCCGCGGAACTTCGCGTCGAGTTCGAGGCGAACCCGGACCGGCCCGTCGCCGTCCGGGTAGTCGAGGGCGACGACCTGCCCGGCGTCCACGCCGCGGACGCGGACCGGCGTGCCGGGCGTCACGTCGTGCGCCTCCGGGAAGCCGACGGAAACGCCGAAGGTTTCGCGCCAGTAGCCTTGCTTTGCGGCGATGGCGACGAGGCCGCCACCGCCGAGGGCCACGGCCGCCGCGACGACGAGGCCGAGCACGACCGCCTGGAGCCGGGAGAGTTTGTCCGTCATGGGCCGCCTCAACGGGGAGTACGAGCGAGGACGCTCACCGGATTATTCGCCGAAGGAACGGACGCGATTTGGGGAAAATGCCGCCACCCGACTTCCGAAGTCCGGCTTCGACTTCGGAAGTCGAGCGGGGCGAAGGGCAACGGGACCGGGAAGGACCGCCCCCGCACGGGATCGGCTTCCGAAATCGAAGCCAGACTTCGCAAGTCGGGCCGCCGTCAGCCGCCCGGCCGCTCGAACGCCGCGATCCGGCAGTTGTGCCACACGTCGTCGCGGTTCCACGGCGGCGCGGACCGTACCGCGTCCGCCGCCGGCACCCACCCGGCGGCCCGCAGCTTCGCCACGAACGCCGCCCCCACCTCCCGGCCGGTCGGGTCGGCCGCGTCGATGCAGACGGCCCACAACCGCCCCGGCACGTCGGCCGGCGCGGGCACGGCCCCGACCGGCAGGGCGTGGTCGCGGAACCGGCTCACGTGCCACCGCACCTCCTGGTTGTCTTGCACCGTCGGGCGGAACACCGCCGCGTCCGGGTCGAACGCGATCCGGTCGCCGGGACGGAGTCGGTCCGCCAACTCCCGGTGCAGTTCCCGCCCCAACCGGCAGACCGGGTCGTGGTCCGGGAACGTGGCGTCGAAGACGACCTGCCCGACGGCGTACCCGCCGAGGACGACGGCCGACACCCGCACCCACTTCAAGCGCGCCGTCAACGACGGGGCGATTCGCTCGTGAACTTTTGCCCACCCGACGCCGGCGAGCAGGCAGATCGCCGGGGCGAGGTGCTGCGACAGCCGGCAGCACGCCCCGTAGGGGTAGCGGCCCATCACCGCGGCCGCGAAGTTCAGCCCGAACGGGACGAGGCACAGCGCGAGTAGCGGCCGGTTCCCGGTCCGCCACGCCTGCCAGACGCCGACCGCGAACAGCACGAACGTGAGCGTGCTGCCGCCGTTCTTGTCGCCGATCGGGTACGCGAACATCCGCCCGGTGTGCTGCGCCGCCAGCCAGACGGGGAACTTGACCACGTCTCCCGGCGGGAACCCGCCCCGCCAGTAGTCGAGCATGAACCGGTTCAGCGACTGCCCGGCCGCGGCGTCCTTCTCCCGGAGTTGCACCGCCAGACACCCGGCGAACGTGCCGACCAGGAGCACATTGAACGCGACGAACCCGAGCTTCGCCCGCCAGTCCGGGTGTCGCCACGCGACCGGCAGCAGGTAGAGCGAGATCGCCCCGGCCGCGAACACGACCGGGAACGACGACGCGACCGCGACCGGCACGGCGACGACGAGTGCGGCCAACCACCGCAACCGGTCCGGCCGGTGTCGCCACTCGGCCGCGAGCGCCAGCAGCGCGCAGGCCCAGAACAGGTCGCCGGCGTAGGGCTTCACCGTCGAGGACATGAACACCGGCCACCGCGCGGCCGCGAGCAAGCCGACGGCGAGGACGGCGGCCGTCGGCGACACGGTCCGGCGGGCGAACGCCCAGAACGCCCCGAGGGCAGCGACGCCGGACAGCAGCGGCACGAGCCGCAGCGCCCACCCGCCGTCGCCGAGGAGCAGGAACGCCGCCCGCTCCGCCCACAGGAACAGGACCGGGCAGACCTGGAAGTAGTCGAGCGTCTTCGTGAGGCCGAGGAACCCGCGGTCGGCGACGTTCAGGGCGAGCATCGCCTCGTCGTTCCAGATGGCCGGGCCGACGGCGTACCGGGACACGCGGGCGACGACGCCGACGGCGACGAGCCACACCGCGAGGCGGCGGACGGCCCGGTCGTAGTCGCGGGCGGATGGGTCGGGCATGGTGTAGGTGTCCGGAAGGTAAACGGGTTTAACCGCCGCCAGAATGTTCGTCAATCCCGAAGGGCCGCGAATTTCCCCTGGACAACCGCGCTTCCCCACGGTATTGCCCGCCCCCAATCGTTCACACTCGGGCCGGGGACCGACCGTGGCTGCCGCCAAGCCGGACAGCGAGCTGGTGGTCGAAACGTCGCACCTGACGAAGATCTACCAGAACCGCCAGATCGCCCTCAACGACGCCACGCTCGCCGTCGAGCCGGGGACCGTCCTCGGCCTGCTCGGCCCGAACGGCGCGGGCAAGACCACGTTCCTCCGGCTCATCCTCGGCCTGCACCGGCCGACCGCCGGCTGGGCGAAAGTCTTCAACAAGGTGATGACGCCGAACGCCGCGGACCTCCGCCGCCGGATCGGGTACATCCCGACGAACCCGCAGTTCCCGAAGGGCATGACGCCCATCACGTACCTCGACTACATCGCGCGGCTGTTCGGCATGCCGCGGGACGAACGCAAGCCGCGGCTCGCGAGCCTGATTCGCGCCGTCGATCTCTTGCCGCACTCCGGCGAGTCGATCGCGCACTTCACCCCCGGCCAGACGGCGCGGCTGGCGGTCGCGGCGAGTTTGATTAACGAACCCGACCTGCTGATCTGGGACGAGCCGACGCACGGGCTGGACATCGAGGCCCGGCGGTCGATGCTCGAACTCATCAAGACGCTGGCGGCCGAGAAGACGCTGATCCTGAGCAGCCACAACCTGACGGACGTGGACGAGGTGTGCAACCACGCGGCCGTGCTGAACAAGGGGCAGCTCATCTTCCACGGCAGCCTTCAAGAGTTGAAGGGCCGCATCCGCAAGAACCACTACGAGCTGGACCTGGACGGCGACCAGAAGTCGATCACGAAGTCGCTGGGCGTGCTGAAGTCGATGAAGGAAGTGACGCAGGCCGTCCTGCGGCAGCGGCGGATGGACCTGAAGCTGACCGACGACGTGCCGAACACGGCGATCCTGGCGCAGGTGTTCCAGGTGCTGTTCGACAACAAGGTGACGCTGATCTGCCTCCGCAGCGTCGGGATGCAGACAGAGCAGGCGTACCTCGACCTGATGGAACAGGAAGAGAGCCGCGGGTTCACGCGGCTGGTGCAGCTCGCGGACGCGGCCTGAGGCGAGCGTCGGGGGGGGGGGGGGGGGGGGGGGGGGGGGGGGGCGGGGGGCGCCCCCCCCCCCGCCCCCCCCCCCCCCCCCCCCCCCCCGCCTCCGCCCCCCCCCCCCCCTCCCCCCCCCCCCCCCGCGGCGCCCCCCCCCCCCCCGCCCC